>CAZLCK010000004.1:54944-57536 GCA_964558235.1 uncultured Coriobacteriaceae bacterium | reverse complement strand
CCATAGTCCAGCCGCGATCGTTTTCGATCTTAACGACATCGCCGTTTTTAACGCCGAGCTTCTTCGCATCCTTTGGGTTGATCCAAACTGGCTCATAAGCATATCCATCTGGACCGATAACCTTACAAGTCTCTATCTCCCTAAACCATGCATTGTCATCAAAGTTGGCATGAATACGCCATCTTGGATGATTAGAGACTAGCAAGAATGGATATTTGTCATGCTTTGGATCTTCACGATACTCATGGAAACGATCTGTCGAAGCAATATATTGTGGATAAGGACGACGCTCCTCATCATCTGGGAAATTCTCGGCTAAAGCAGGCGAATAAATCTCGATCAATCCCGAAGGTGTCGGCAAAGGATTACGCTTTGGATTAACGTAGAAATCATAGAATCCTGCGTGATCCATCTCCCAGCCCCTAACATGTGGGCTGATCGCGATGCCCTTTTCAGTCCACTCTTCATAACTCATGGTCTCTTCGAGACGTGAGTTCTCAAATGTGAGTCTGATGGAATCCTCAACTGTGCGTCCCTCGGTGTACTCCTCTAGAAGACCCAGCTTTTCAGCAACCATCTTGACTGCTTCCCAGTCGCTCTTTGCCTCGCCTAAAGGTTCGACACACTTATCGCACTTGATAACAGAGTTCCATAGACCACCTTGATTATCGATTCCACAGTCGTCGTTTTCAAAGCGAGAAGTAATTGGCAAGATAATGTCTGCAAAACGAACGTCGTTTTCAAACCAAGGATGTTGCACTAGGTAGAACTCTAGAGTTGGGCTGCGAAGTGCCTTCAAGTACTCATTTCCGCCATTCCAGCAGGTTGACCAGCATGGAGCATCGGACCAGATCATATGGAGATATGGCTCCAAAGTTCCATCCTCTTTCTCACGTGGGAACTGGAAGCGCTCAAATTGATCCTCCCTTGGAGCCATACAGATAACATGTCCATACCAAGAGAATGGTTCAGTAGCGGTAATTCCCTCAGGAATGAGAGTTTTTGGAATGAAACGCTCTTGATTTTCGAGCATAGCGGCATTGTATCCGCCCCAACCAGTGACCTTGACGGCATCGCGTGGCATTGGGTTAAATCTGTCGTCCTCATAAATATTCCACTCGATGAACTTCATGAAGTTACGACCTGGCTTGCCAAGTCCCTGCATAGCCAATAGACATACCTCCATACGTCCTGGCTCATGAGAATAACAAGAGCGAATGTATGAACCGCCGTTGCAGTGAGCAGTTGTAGTTGGGACTCTATGCCACTCACGAGCAAGCGCCTTAATGGTGCGTGCTGGAACACCGCAACGTAGCTCTGCCCACTCTGGAGTCTTCTCAACACCATCGAGACGACCATCGACCATAGCCTCAAGCCAGTCAAATCCAATTGTATGAGTATCGATATACTCGCGATCGTAGATTCCTTCATTCATCCATACCCATGCGATTGCAAATTGCAAAGCAAGGTCTGTATTAGGATAAACAGGAATCCACTTATCAGCATGAACAGCTCCTGAATAGTTGAGATCTGGTGAGATCGCAACTGAGAAGATGCCGCACTGCGTCCACCAAAAAGATAGACGGCTTGGCATTTGTCCGCCCCATCCCCAAGTAGTGGTCTCGTTGTCACATCCCCAATAAAGAAGCATTCCAGTATTCTTAGTGATGTCATACATCAAGTTTGCGGTGTAGCCCTGTCCTAACGGTTCAACACCCCAAACATGCTTTGCGCCCCAATACCAACCTTCCCAAGAGTCTGGCTGACGAGCTTGGATTGTAGAACCACCCATGATTTCGCAGAGCTTAACCATGGCACCATGACATGGGTGAACAATCTTGGTCTCTCCATGACCATCTTGCTGTAGAAGAATGGAGCCTGGACCATAGAGGTCATACTGACGACGAAGCTCAGAAGCGATAATATCTGTAGCCTCGTCCCAAGAAATCCTTACAAATTTTGATGTTCCACGATTTTGAGTATTGCGATCCCCATTTGGATCCCAATCAACACGCTTTAGTGGGTAAGGAATCCTGTGCTTGGAGAAAGCATGTTTTTGATATGCAGCAGAAAATGGTGGAATGAGGGATTTTGTAGGCTCCTCAAACCTTAGACCTTTATGTTCGAGAACCCAGGGTTTGAGTTCTTCTCTTGTAAAGGCCTTGTCGTAGCGCAGTGGACGAATACGGAGGATCTTACCATCCTTAACATCCACTGTGGCGACATTGGATCCGGTACCAAAGCCGCACCAGTCAATGTTGTCATAACACGACTTATCGGCTCCCACACCTAAGTCTTTAATCGTCACTTCCCTAACCTCCTAATCCACATCTATTACAAAGTGGATAAGCCCGTTTTACCAGGCAGTTTTATCAAGTCCTGCTAATCCCCTTAAATTAGACAGGCTAATACATTTTTAAGTATAAGAAGATTGAATAGCTTTCAGAAAAGTTTGAACACAATCAAATGCGTATAATAAAGTTTAATAGCAAATGATTTGCAAAGTTAAACGGGTCTATCTTTTTTAATTTGTCAACAAAATTTAACTTGTAACAAATCCCAAGATAAACCCGTTATTTTATATCTAATTTA
>CAZLCK010000004.1:29770-54844 GCA_964558235.1 uncultured Coriobacteriaceae bacterium | reverse complement strand
ATATCTAATTTAGCGTGTTTATTGAAGTTACTTTGCAGCTTTGATAAGACCATATCCACCGCCATGACGGCGATAGATTACGCAAGGAACATCTGAGTCTCTATCTAAGTATAAGAAGAAATCGTGGCCTAATAGATCGATCTGAATCATTGCCTCTTCTTGATTTAGTGGCTCAAGTTCAATCTCTTTAACCCTGACGACAGATTCTTCTTCACGCTCAATTGCCTCTGCAATATCATCCACTGTTGCATTATCAGATAAAACCTCAGAGAGCTTAGCACCTCTTAACTTGCGATCGACGACCTTGGTCTTATACTTACGAAGCTGGCGCGCAACCTTAGCTGCAGCAATATCGATAGCTGCATACATATCTTCTCCAGCCTCCTCAGTTCTGATTATGTGCTTTTTGGCAACAATAGTAATCTCAGCTACTGCAGGATTTGGATTGGATGGATTTTTCTCTACATGTAAAACAACAACTGCATTCATAGGAGAGATATCGAAAGATTTCATAGCGGAACTAACTTTTTGATTTACATAGTCTCTCAAAGCGTCGGAAATTGTCATTTTCCTACCAGTAATTTTGATATCCATACTTCTCTCCTTTTGTCGAAAAGGAACATTACCACTTACATCTTATGAATCTGTTGTAGCTTCCTCGTCTGTATCGCTCTCATCTTCAGTTGTAGTAGTATCGGTGTCATCTGGGCTAATGATTGAAATAGTTTGCGTTGGAATTGTATACATAGCACACTCTGTTCCCACCCATTTAGCTGCGACTATCTCTAAAACTCCGTTTTCATATATCTCTTGTAGAGCGCTAAGGATTGAGCTTGCCAAAGTCGCGTTGGAATCCAAAATTGCGATATACACCTCTGAAGATGTGCTGCTCTCTAAGGACATCACATAAGAGATCGAATCATAAGACATCGAGAGATATCCACCGGCTACAACATCCGATGCAACATAGTCAACAGATCCAGATTCTAGAGCTTCAAAAGCATCCGAAAGAGATGTGAAAGTCTCGAGATTTTGAGCCCCACTATACTCTGTTACCGCCCTAGCTGCATTTGAATTGCTATAAGCACCGACTGTTGCATTGGCTAAGCTAGTAGAAGTTACACTCGATGTTGCGTTTGAATCTAAGGTAAATAGGGCAGAAGAATTATCCAGATATGGCCCAATCAAAGAGACTGAACTATTGCTTGCCCGAGTAGAGGAGATGCTCATCGCAATATCGATCGTCCCATCTTCAAGCATAGTGATAGCATCAGAGCCGCTTGTATCTACAATCTCCAGACTAAGACCCAACTGAGAAGCTAAAGCTGCAGCTATATCAACGTCCACTCCAACTATTTCACCATTAGATATGCCGCCAAAAGGAGCAAGAGTGGAATCTACACCAACAGTTAAAGTCCCAGCACTTACTAGATTACTATCCGAAACAGTTGGCGTAAGCTCAACGTCTCTACTTCCTTGAGAAGAACATCCAAATAGCAAAGTGCTTGAAGAGACCGCAAGTAAAACAGCTAAAGCTGTAGCAACTAACTTGGGTTTTTTCATCCAATCTCCTAGCTCTCAAAGAGACATTTAAGTCCCGAATACTAACCTATCAAAGCAATTATGCCTATCTTCATATAGTAACATTACCCAAAATGTCTTTCGTAAACGATATTAAATATTCGAAACTTTCCGTACTCACCGCAACACTAGGGGTGAGTTTAAGAAGTTTCAGATATCGAATATTAAATGAGTGGTATAAGTGATTTCTTACCATATTCAGTTTCAATAGGTGGCTCTCCAGCTGACCTGGTTTTTGCCCCCACACTCGCGCACTGGAACTTTCGCTTGATACTATCTCACTAATAATTCTCTCGTCTCAAAAGGCATCTTACCTTTAAAAAATCAGATCATAAAGACGGTGCGTCTTACATCTAGAATGCGCCATGCTCATCTTTTATAGACTTACGTGGATCCTTTTGACCGCATCTGTCATGGACTAGGAAATATCTACAACTATTTCTGCAACCACAGACCTGGAGAACCATTAAAAAGTCTAGCAGAGCTTTTTTCTCCTACCAAACTCTGCAAAGTGCAAGCACACAGATGCTACTTGCACCAGCATTTAACAAAACCTGAGAAGCAGCATCGAGAGTAGATCCTGTCGTAAGTACATCATCAACTAACAAAACGTTTCCATATTTACCATCTGAGCAACTAAAAGATCTTTGGACATTTTGTATCCTCTCCTCTCTACTCAAACCTCTTTGATCAGCAACATTGCGTCTGAAAAGCTTTGGATAAATTGGTAAACTTAGCAGCTCTGAAAGCTCTTTGGCGATACAGCGCATGTGATCAAAACCGCGTTTTTTATATGCATCCGGAGTGCTTGGAATGTAACACAATGAGTCAAATGGCAACTCGCATAAAGCGCGATCTCCCTTTTTGCATTTGTCATGCCTTAAGTTATGCATGGCAGGCTTGTACTTACAACTAGAGCAATCATTAAGTGATGGGCTATAAGATCTAAAACTTAGTTCTGATGATGCGCAAAGAATCGGACTACTTAGCAGAGCCTTTGTCATCAAATGTGCAATAACGCGTGAAAGTCTTCGTTCAGAGTGGTCTTTGTAGCTCACTACAATATTCATCGACTCATAGGTAGAACAGAGTGCACATACCGCATTGTGAAAGACATGCGGCTGAAAGCCATGCATAGACCAACATTCAGAACAACAGATTCTTCCGTATGGCGCTCCACAAAGTAGACATGAATCTTTTTGAGATATCCATGGCAACGCACGCTCGCATTGTTTACAGAGCAAAACACCGGGCAGATCACAGACTACACAACGCGTAGGCCAAGTGATCTCTATAAGCCCATCTTTAATGTCATTGAATAAAGAAAGCGCACCGAAGATGTAGTCTGCCGGCGTCTTTAAATCGCTCTTTAAAGCTTCGCTTTTCTCTTGGGTTTTATCTCTTTTCATCAAGACAATGGTTACCCAAAAATCTTGATAAATTATTAAAGTAAATCTAAAGGAGATGTAAGCCAAACCTGAATTAAGTTTTAAAGATGAAATGCACCGTTTTCGTCTGGCAATATAACCTCATCTTCAGTAATTATTGCAGAGATCAAACTACTTGGAGTCACATCAAAAGCGGGGTTAAAGATATCGATTTTTTCTGGAGTTGAACGAACCCATAGATCCACGTTAAGAGCATTGTCATCTAACCTTGCACAGATTTGGCTACCATAAACATCCTCTATCTCAATCTGAGATTTACTATCAAAAGCGCTCTTAATGGCATGCACAGCAGATTGATCTAATCTAGGCGTAGAAAAGCCAGACAGATTAGCCTCATTAGAACCATTGCTTACACTATCATCAGACTCGCTGTCTTCACAATTTAATAGGTCAATCTTAAGCGAGCCGCTAAATCCCCTAATCTCTGCTGCGCTGCGATTTTCGATATCAATCTGACTGCCATCCGAAATAGTATTGTCGATGGTAGATTTTGGAGCTGCAACAAAAAACGGAATTCCAAAAGCTTTAGCAGCTAAAGCATGCGAAAAAGTTCCTATCTTATTTGCAGTATCTCCATTTGCGGCTATTCTATCTGCACCAACAATGACCGCATCTATCTGAGATGATGCCAACAAAGTTGCCGACATGCTATCACAGATCAGTGTTGTGGGAATACCCGCAGCCGAAAGCTCCCACGCGCTAAGGCGACCACCTTGATTTACAGGACGAGTCTCACAGCAATAAACTCTACCAACAATTCCTTGGTCAAACGCGCTATAGACAACGCCTAAGGCTGTCCCATAAAACACAGTCGCCAACGATCCAGCATTGCAATGTGTCATCAAATTTAAAGGACGATCTAAATCCAGCTTCTTTTGAACAATCCTTAAATATTCAGCACCATTTTGGCCAATTAAACGATTTGTCTTTTCATCCTCATCAGCCATATCTGATACAAACCTAAATATTTGATCTTTAAAATCAGCTAAATCTGGGCACTTCTTAGCAAGACCATGTGCAAAATCGACAACCCTATGTACGCTCCAAGAGAGATTCACCGCAGTTGGTCTAGCATTAGCAACTTCGTCTGCCACGCCATCTAATTCAGCAATCAAGCGAGCAATATCTTCACAGCTAGACTCGTTGCAAATCCAAAGTGCCACTGCCATAGCTCCACCAACACCGATTGCTGGAGCTCCCCTTAAAGCAAGTAGCTGAATTAAACTTATTAGCTCGCGATACGACGTGCAATAGATAATCTTTTGCTGATTAGGAAGTAATCGCTGGTCAATTAGACCAACGATTACCTTCTCATCATCTCGTTCAATCCAAATTGTTTTAGGAAGATTGTCTGTACAGCTCACTAATTATTCAGTCCCCATATTCCAAGATGATAGATATCTCTTTTGCTCTTCCGTGAGTTCGTCGATCTCAACTCCCAAAGCCTTTAACTTAAGCTTTGCGATTCCATCATCGATATCTGACGGAACATCATAACAGCCAGGAGCTAAGTTCTTACCCTCGCCTACAATCATATACTCTGCGCATAAAGCCTGATTTGCAAAGGACATGTCCATAACTTCAGCAGGATGACCTTCGGCACAAGAAAGGTTAACAAGCCGGCCTTGAGCTAGCAAAACGATCTTTCTGCCATCTTTTAGTTCATATTCATCGACCAGTGGCTTAAGTTCTTTCTTTGATACGCAATTTTGCTCCAGCCAATTTATATTGATCTCGGAATTAAAGTGCCCAGAATTCGAAAGAATTGCACCATCTTTCATATTTTTAAACGCTGGCTCATCGATTACATTCATATCCCCTGTAACGGTGATCCACACATCGCATTCTTTTGCTGCCTCAGCTGCTGGCATTACTCTATAGCCATCCATATGGGCTTCAAGAGCACGAAGAGCATCGACCTCACAGACAATAACTTTCATACCCTGTCCACTTGCACGCATAGCCAAGCCTCGACCACACCATCCATAGCCAGAAACTACCAATGTTCTGCCTGCCAAAAGGCGGTTTGTAGCTCTTATCACACCATCTAGAGAGGATTGGCCTGTACCATATCGATTATCAAAGAAATGCTTGGTATTAGCATCATTTACATTGATAACTGGGTAGCGTAAAACACCATCTGCTGCCATAGCGGCCATACGGACAACACCTGTAGTTGTCTCCTCCATGCCACCGACGATATTATCTAGCATCTCGGTTCTGCTATCGTGAATGCGACTCACTAGGTCAGCGCCATCGTCCATTGTAATTTGTGGATGAATATCGATCACCTGATCGATATGACGATAGTAGGTCTCAGTATCCTCACCACGAATTGCATAGACTCTAATTCCATAGCAATCTACTAAAGCAGCAGCCGTATCATCTTGAGTAGAAAGTGGATTGGAAGCACAAAGTGCAACTTCAGCACCGCCAGCTTTTAACGTACGCATAAGATTTGCAGTTTCAGTTGTTACATGTAAACAAGCTGCAATTCTTACTCCCTGAAGAGGTTTTTCCTTCTCAAAACGCTCTCTTATTAGAGCCAAAACGGGCATATCCCTATCGGCCCACTCAATCCTCTTGCGACCTTCTAAAGCCAAAGAAATGTCTTTAATATCATACTCATCTGGTGTTAAAGTCATCGCAAGATCCTCCTAGTTCTTTGGTTTTTATATCGTTTAAGCTCACTATTTTTTATATCTTTTATATTTTATTGAAAGATATTTTATTAAAAGCTTTTATCGCTCTATTACTTGTTCATCGACTTAATCAAAGCTTGAGCATACTCAGTTGTAGTAACACAACCATCAATAGAGCCTGTGATTGTTCTTTTGATATCGTAGGTTATGTCTTTGCCAGCGCCGATAACATCAACAATGGCATTGAAGACTCTGTCTGCAGCCTCCCTTTCACCAAGGTGATTTAGCATCAATACGCCAGATAACAAAATTGCAGTTGGATTAGCTTTATTCTTTCCAGCATGAATTGGAGCAGAACCATGTACTGGCTCAAAGATTGCATAGTCATCTCCAATATTAGCGCCCGGTGCGATTCCTAATCCTCCAATTAAGCCAGCGCAAAGATCCGAGACAATATCACCATAGAGATTTGGCATAACAAGAACATCAAATGTGTCTGGATGCAAAACTAATCCCATACATGTTGCATCAACAATGCGATCTTCAAATTCGATCTTGCCCTCATACTCTTGTGCAACCTCACGAGCAATTTTCAAAAACAAACCATCGGAATATTTCTGAATATTAGCTTTGTGCACCGCTGTAACAAGACGACGATCATTTGCAATTGCATACTCAAAAGCAAATTTAACAATACGCCTCGTTGCTGTGATGGAAATCGGCTTAATTGAGATTCCAGAATCAGGTCTAATCCGACCGGCGCCGGTCTTTCCAACAAACTCGATTAGGTCAGCAGCTTCCTTAGAACCCTCTTCAAATTCAATTCCGGCATACAGATCTTCGGTATTTTCCCTAACCAAAATAACATCGACGTTGTTATAACGTGCACCTGTACCCTCAATCGAACGACATGGACGCAAATTGGTATACAGATCGAGCTTTTTCCTTAAAGCAACATTTACAGAGCGAAAACCAGTTCCAACAGGGGTTGTTATCGGACCTTTGATTGCAACCTTGTTCTTCTTTATAGAATCAATTACATAATCAGGAAGTGGAGTTCCATACTCATCCATTAAATGAGCACCAGCATCTGCCTCTTCCCACTCAATATCTACTCCTGTTGCATCAATCACTTTTACAAGCGCATCTGCAATCTCTGGACCAATACCATCTCCTGGAATAATAGTTACTGTATGTTTTGCCATATAAAATTTGCTCCTTAAGTTATTCGTTGCAAGCCTTAATAATTGCTTCTGCCCTCTTTTGAAGTGATCCTTTGCTCGATTCTGCATCAAATTTCATTCTCGCAGCCAGCTCTTTTTTGATGCTCTTTGGTGTTTGACCAGAAGCTAGATTTTGAAGTTCGGTAAGCATGTCACCAAACTCTAGATCGCCGTGATAACACTGAATCGCCTCATCTATCAAAGGCCAAACTTCCTTTGACGATTTCGAATCGAATTCGCAAAGTCTGCACAAGAATTTAAACGCAACCAAACGTGCCAGACCAGACTCTTCGTCATCTAAGGAAAGCTCTGCGCCAGCAATGGCTGACCTACACTGCTTTGTGTACTCTGGGATAAGCTCATAAAGCGCTTCTAAAACGCACCATCTCGTTTGAGCTTCAGGACGATGTAGCGCATCGCACAAATTTGGAATAAAGCCCGCCAAGATATCGGAATCTACAGCTGCAATCTCTCCGATAATTGAAGCTGAGAACTGCCTTAGACGCCTTTGTGATCCTTCCAAACTATCAATTAAAACGGTCAAAACCTCTTCATTGTCGATGGCACACTTGGCATAGAGCGATTTATCTATCGAGGGGTCGATGATCAACTGTTTTTCACCATCAGCCTCTTTTAGGATCTTATTTGGATTAAGCTTTTTCTTTCTGCCTCTTTTGGCTGGTGTTTTCTCAGTTGTCGTCTTCTTCTCAGAGGCAGTTTCGGCTGTTTCCTTTTCTGCAAGCGTACCTTCACTAGATACGCTTGCATTTTCTTCAATTGCAGAATTATTTTCAGCAGTCTTTTTTGTTCGTGGCATTTTGACTGCTCCTATAGATTAAACCCGTTGTACTTCTTGAAGTGGGCGGCTAAACCTCCATCAGCTAAAAGCTTAGCCATAACAGGAGGCAGTGGCGAAAATGAGACCTCGATCCCCTTAGTCTCATCGATCACTTTACCTCCTTCTAAATCGATAGATAAAACATCTCCCTCATCAAAATTGTCCGTATCGCACTCAACGACTGGAAGACCAGTGTTAATCGCATTGCGATAAAAAATACGTGCGAAAGACTTTGCAATAACAGCCTTAGTATTTGAATGAATCAAAACCAGTGGAGCTTGTTCGCGGCTAGAACCCATGCCGAAGTTTGTTCCAGCGACCAAAATGCCGCCTTCAGGCTTGACCTTTTCATAATAATTTGGATCAAGCTCTTCCATTGCATGATGAGCCATCTCATCCATATCGTTGGACTTAAACTTATATTTTCCAGAGATGATGTAATCGGTATTTACGTCATCTCCAAACTTAAATGCCTTAGCACTTATCTGCATCTTACCCGCTTTCTAAAATCAACTAACTTTTACAAGTCTTAAATAACATACTCTCGAGGATCTGTAATCTCACCTGTCAACATCGAAGCAGCCACAGTAGCTGGAGATCCTAAATAGATAAAAGCACTAGAGTTACCCATACGGCCTTTAAAGTTTCTATTTGCAGTTGAGATAACATTTTCGCCATTTGAAGGAACACCATTATGTGTTCCAACACATGGTCCACATCCTGGCGTAACGATACTTGCTCCAGCCTCAACAAGAGTCTGAATATATCCTTTGTTCATCGCATCTAGATAGATATCTCTAGACGCTGGTGCAACAACTAGTCTGCACTTTGGGTTGATTTTCTTGCCAGCTAAGATAGAAGCTGCAATTTGTAAATCCTCAATACGACCATTAGTGCACGTTCCAACGTAACCCTCGGCAACTTTTGTACCCTTAACCTCATCGATAGGACTTACGTTGTCAACAGAGTGTGGCTTTGCAACTTGAGGAACAATCTTTGAAACATCGATGTCAACCACATCGCAATAAGCTGCATCTTCGTCTGCGAAAACAGGTTCGGGCTTACGTGAGCTATGAGCAGCAAAAAACTCTAGGGTCTTTTCATCTGCCTCCATCAAACCTGCCTTAGCACCAACTTCAATTGCCATATTTGAAATGGTCATACGTGCATCAACAGAAAGATCGCTGATCGCAGATCCATGAAACTCTAGAGCCTTATAAGTAGCACCATCAGCGCTTAATATTCCTGCAAGATAAAGAATCATATCTTTTGAGTAAACGCCCTTGGAAAGCTTGCCTTCAAAGTTAACTCGAATAGTCTCTGGAACTTTAAACCAAAGTTTTCCAGATATCATTGCGGCAGCGCCATCGGTTGAGCCAACACCGGTTGAAAAAACATTTAGAGCACCGTATGTGCATGTGTGAGAGTCGCACCCCACTACCAAATCGCCACATACAATCTTCCCAGACTCTGGAACTAGTTGATGGCAAACACCACATCCCCAGTCATAGATGGTGATACCTGTTTTTTCACCAAATTTACGCATCTTATCATGTATTGCGGATACGCCCTCCAAAGGAGAGGGACAGGAGTGATCCATGACCATAGCAACTTTATTTGGATCAAAAATCTTTCCGCCAGACATATCCTCAATAGCATCTATAGCCAAAGCGCTTGTTCCGTCTTGGCTCATTGCAAAATCGATATCTGCAATAACAATGTCATTGGCATATGCATCTGATCCACTATGCTTGGAGAAAATCTTCTCCGCTATCGTCTTTCCTATCTCGACCAGCCTCCTTTTTTGGTGCTAAAGCATCCCTGATCATCTTTGCACTTTTGAAAATTTCTCTTTTTTCCCACATGACATCATATCGGCTCAGCGAATAAAAAGGTGTTTCGAGATTGTTTCTATCGGCAAGAAGACCAAGGCTTTTGGATTAAAAATAATGTGAAAGTATCGCAAAAGTTATAAGACAGACGATATGAGTAGAACATTGTAATCCACTACTTGTATCGTCTTTTCGTGGATCAGGGCTGATAAATATGAAGTTAAAAATAATCCGTAGTAAAAGCTAGTCCTTTGAGATTAATCCCTCGAGATGTGATGTATTACATAGCAATGATGAATCTTTGAATTACGTTCAAAGTCTTGAGGTATGGTCTGATTAGTTATATCTTTAATCGAAACATTAGCAGCCTCTAGAGTTTCTAAGTCAGGCTTAAAGCCTTTCAAGTTGCAACAGAAAAAGGCTTGGCCTCCCTCAGTTAAAATCCTAGAGACCTCGATTAGAAGCTCAGCGTGGTCACGTTGAACATTCCAAGAGCTTTCCTTCATCTTTTTTGAATTTGAAAATGTTGGAGGGTCGATATAGATAAGATCAAATTTACGTTTAGAATGTCTAGCTTGACTAACCCACTGCAAAACATCGGCGCGCTCAAAAGTATGATTTTTCCCTTTATAACCATTACGAGACATATTTGCTTTTGCCCAATCAAGATAGTTTTGCGAAATATCCACTGTACATGTTGTTCTAGCTCCCCCACTAGCTGCATAAACAGTAGCACTTCCTGTATAAGCAAAAAGATTTAAGAAACTTTTGCCTCTGCTTTTTTCCTCAATCAGCTGGCGTATCAGACGCCCGTCTAAAAATATTCCGGTATCTAACCTAGAAGAAAAATCTACTTCGAAAAAATGTCCGCCTTCAGCTACAACATTACGTTTATGCTTGCTCGGCTTCTTAGATAAGTTTTGTACCTCTTTGGTGTCGCCACTTTTAGCTAATGCATATTGTGATCCACCCTTTGAGCGCACACGCTGCTTAAAGAAGATATTGGTCGATGGAATATCCAAAACTTGTTGAATGACACCTAATGCACTAATTGCCCTTACTTGTGCAAGATTTTGATCCACCTTTGCTGGTGCTTTATATTCGCACACATATGCCCATTTGATATTTGTATCCTCTTGTGCACCCTCATAAAGATCTACTGACAGCGCAAAGTCAGCTAAATCAGCGTCATAAATTCGATAGCAACTAATTCCGCTTCGTTTAGCCCATTTAGCTCGATGTTTTGCCATTTTCCTTAAACGATTTGAAAATTGGTCAAGATCGATTTGACTTTTCAAACTATCACAGGTTTGCAAATTATTATTTTGCTCATCTTGTTTTTGTGCACTAACAACATCAAAATCACCCGGGCGCGCTGCATCTGAATCGCGCAAAGTAGATTCAGATAAATTGGAAGCAGATGCAACCCCAGAAGTTTTTTTAATACCAAAAGGTCCACTATATACAGAAATATATGCCTTTAGCGGACCATTGAAGGTCTCGATCTGCTTGGTGCGATTTCCTCCAAAAATCAGATCATAAACACTAGAATCTGAAATATCTGCAAAAACCCAACCCTTTGGACAAGAGCTCAAAAGTTTTGTGAGCATCGATATAATCGCTGGAATCTGGCTTTGATCCAAGAGTCTTTGCCCATACGGAGGGTTTGTCGCAATTAGACCAAGCGGCCTATCCAAAAACGGAAAATTAAGATTTGCAATATCTGTTTTTACAAAAGTTATCGTATTAGCAACAGTTGCTCTTTTTGCATTAGCAAACGCAATTTCAAGTGCAGATGAATCAACATCTGAAGCAAAGATATCGAATGTATTTTGGCTACCTTGATGAGCACGATCATCTGCCTCATCTAAAAGCTCACTAAAAGCATCTTCATCGAACAAAAGCCAGTTTTGAGCAGAAAAACTATCTCTAAAAATCGAAGGAGCTATATCTCGAGCAATCATCGCAGCTTCAATTGCTAAAGTACCACTTCCGCAGAATGGATCACAAAACGCACCATTATCTTGTGCAATCTCTGACCAACTAGCACTAAGCAGAATCGCTGCAGCTAAGTTTTCCTTTAAAGGAGATACAACCTGCTCGCCAGAAAGCCTATAGCCTCTAACATGTAAGGGCTTTCCACATAGATCAATATACAGAGCAGCCTTTTTATCGTGGACAGTTACTCGAATTGGCAGATCTGGATTGGATGGATCTACATCGGGACGCTCTGCAGTTTTTTCACGCAGTCTATCGCAGATAGCATCTTTAATCTTGCGCGAAATAAAACGACTATCTCGAAGATTAGAATTACCACCCTTTGAAAAAACCGCAATTGTCTTAGATGGGCAAAGATGCTCTTCCCAAGAGATCTCCCTACACCCCTCGTAAAGAGCATCCGCATCTTGGCATTCAACTCTACCAACTACAAAATTAAGTCTGCTGGCACTTCTTAGCCAAATCATGGCACGAAGAGCTTTTTTGATATCTGCTCTAAAAGCAACTCCTGAACTTAGGGGTCTAAGCCCACTAATACCAAAACTATCAAGCTCTTCAGCAACAATATGCTCTAGTCCTTTTGCACATGTGGCAAAAAACTCAAAATCCGAAGTATTCCTGTTATGAATGTCGCTATGCGTACAATCGTGCAGACTATTTGATGATTTTTTTGATAGCACTGTAAAGCCGGTTAACTCAAAGATTAATATGCATTTAAAACGGTCTACAAATCGATTGGTGGCTTCGAATCTGCTGAAGCGCCTTTACGTCTATCCGGGCCCCAAGCAACGGCTGCAACAAATTTTGGTCCAACGTGCGAGCCAATGACAGGACCGATATTACACTCGACAAACTCTGTTGGAGCACCGCTATACATAGCCTCAACAGCCTTCATATCCTCAACTGCAACAGAATTACCCATAACAATTTGTGACTTTTCTGGCGCAATGATGTTTTCGTTGAGAAGCTTAGCAATTGTGCGCAAAGCCTTCTTGCGACCCCTTACCATGCCATGCATAATCAGATGTCCATCCTCAGAAAATGTTAGGATTGGCTTGATATCAAGCTTAGCGCCAGCGCTTGCAACGATTGCAGGAATTCTTCCACCGCGTTTTAGATACTTCAGATCATCAACGGTAAAATATCCATGAACAAAGTTTTTAGCCTCGTTAATCCAGTCGGCAAGCTCTTTTGCACTAAGACCAGCATCTAATTGCTTAACAGTTTCAATAACCAAAAATCCCTCAGCAACACTTGCCAAGCAGCAGTCAACAACGTAAATCTCTGCACCAGAATACTTGGCTCTTACATCATCAGCAACATTTAGGACAGTCTCATATGTTCCAGAAAGCGCAGATGAAAAAACACAGACAACTGTTGGATCGCCTGCATTTGCAACCTCGACTAACTTGTCCTTAATAACTGCCATTGGAATTTGATTGGTTGTTGGCTGTTCGGCATCCGTAGCCATCAACTCATAGAAATTCTCATACGACATAGATTGCCAAAAATCATCGATATGGGTTCCGTCTGAAAGCTCAAAAGGAAAATTCAAAATATCCACATTCATAGACTGAACCATCTCATATGGCAGATCACAACAAGAGTCGATGATTAATCTACAATTTCTCTGTACCATTTTTAATGCCTTTCATTATTCTTTGAATCATTTTTTTGTCAGGATCAAACTTCTCAATAAGCTCCATTCTTTTCTCGTAGAGCGCAGCATCTAAACCGACTGGATAAACTCCAGGATTTAAAAATCTTTTATAAGAAGCATCAAGTTTTGAAAGTTCGTCGATAGTTCTTTGTCTAGCTTCAAAGCAATCCGTTTGACCATATACATTTTTTCCATCTCTTATAAGCGCAACCAAAATCTGAGACTCTTTAAGTCCCGCAACATCTTTTCTTCTGACGGGGTCAAATGGATCGATCATGACAGTACCACGTCGGCCGTCAATTATATCGTAAACAGCATCGCCTCGATACATCCCATTAGCATCCTCAAAACGAACCACATCCAAAACTCCAGGTAAAGTGCGCTTCGAAATCTGTGCAGATATCTTAATCTTAGACTCCCACGGACCATCTTTTGTCTTCTTGAGAGCAGACATCTTATAGACACCGCCCAAGGCTGGCTGATCATATGCAACAGCAAGCTTTGTGCCTACTCCCCAAGAATCTACACATGCATTCTGCTCTTCCAAAGACGAAATAGTGTATTCATCTAGATCATTTGTGAGCGTGATCTTTACGTAGTCAAGTCCCGATTCGTCTAGCATTTTGCGAGCCACACGAGACCCCCACGCCAGATCGCCCGAATCGATACGAATACCTAAGAGCTTCTCACCTCTTTGTTCCATCTCTTTTGCAACCACGATGGCGTTCTTTACACCCTCAATAAGATCATAAGTATCCACCAAAAAGATAGAGTTCTTAGGCATCACTTCAGAAAAAGCCCTAAAAGCTTCGAGCTCGCTATCAAAGGTTTGTACCCAAGAATGCGCATGAGTTCCAGTTACTGGAATTCCAAAAATCTTTCCAGCCAAAACATTTGAAGTTGACACGCATCCACCAATAAAAGCAGCGCGAGAGGCATGCAATCCTCCATCGGGGCCCTGAGCACGCCTAAGTCCAAACTCCGCGACCGCACCATCTGTAGATTGGCAAACGCGAGCAGCCTTAGTTGCAACCAATGTCTCAAAATTCACAGAATTGAGCATCAAAGGCTCGATCAGCTGACAGTCCAACAAAGGTCCAGTTACGCGAATTATTGGCTCATATGGAAAAACAACAGTTCCCTCTTTTGGAGCATCGATATCTAAATGAAGTTCATAATTTCTGAGATACTCCAAAAAGTCCCTATCAAAAAGCGGAGAATCATCTCCAACCTTCAAAGATGCTAGATAATCTATGTCATCATCTGTAAATGCAAAATTATCGATTAGCTGAGCTAGATGATCAAATCCGCATGCAATCGCATATCCACCACCAAATGGATTTTCCCTAAAGTGCATGTAAAAACATGCTTGGGCATCGGTAAGACCCATCTTAAAGTAGCCCTCAGCCATGGTGAGCTCATATAAGTCTGTCAAAAGAGCATAGCTCGAGCTTGCCCTTCCCTCGATAGTCATCGATTATCTCCACTCTATCTGTTATCTGTTGGCCTTTGACTGTCCTGTCTATCAGCACGATTTCGATCTGCATCAAACGTGCGCCTTGGGCTTCTACCACGCGACTTCTTTCGTATACCATCACCAGTAGAATTATTATCTTGTCTTCTTTGTTGGCTATTTCTGCTCTTATTTTGATTTTGTTTTGGCAGACTTACGCTAGAACTAGAGCTTTCCTTACTTTGGTTTTGAGATTTTCTCGCTCTCCTCGAAACACTCTTGTCCCGTGGATTTCTTATACTTGAAGAGTTTTGCCCAGGGCGTGGACGTGTAGCTTTCCTCTCTCTTGCTGTGTCTTTTTGCCTATTTTGATCTTGGTTTTGAGTCGATTTAGATTTATTAAGCTTTTGCCTTCGAGTAGACCTGCTACGCTTATGCTCTGCATCAGCTGTTCCAACGTTAGCCCTAGACTGTACTACTGCACCAGACGTATCCGAAATATCTTGTACTCTTGACTTCGCATTATCGCGCTTAGAAGCTTTGTTTTCTTGAGAGCTTTGCGTCTCTATTTTGGATCGTTTTTCTAGATCTTTTTCACTCTGCTGATTTTTTCTATTTTGCCTGCGACGTCTCTTCTCCTCTTTTTGCTTTGGTTTATCTGTCTCCAAGATCTCCTCAGCGGGAATTGCAAAAACCTTCTCTCTTTGCATCGACAGTGGCATATTTTGCTCAAATGTTTCTTCAGTAACAATATTCGGCTTAGCTTCTAAATCAGAAGAATCTGTAATCATTCCACTAAGAGGAACGGTAAATGTCTCTTCAGAATCCTCTAGCTTTAATTTGATTTGTTCCTTTAAAGTCAAAAGCTCAACAACAGTTGCTTGTCCAACAGGAGTCTGGATAGCAGCTCCCACCTTTGGAGCGCGCGACTTAAAATCTTTATAAGCTTCAAACTCATAACGCAAACAACACATTAATCTTCCACAAGCTCCAGAGACCTTACTTGGATTTAAAGGAAGATCTTGTTCTTTTGCCATGCGGATCGATACGGGCTGAAAAGCGCCACCTGTACTTACACAGCAAAGCTCTTTACCACAATGTCCAAGCCCACCAATTACACGAGCTTCGTCACGAACACCAATTTGCTTCATATCAACATGGATTTTAAGCGTAGCGGCCAAATCCTTTACAAGATCACGAAAGTCTACCCGCTCTTCAGAAGAAAAATGAAAAATCGCACTATCTGAATCCATCAAATACTCAACACTTATTGGCTTTATATCAAGTTCGTGTTTTTGGACTAACTCTCTAAAAGTAGATTTAGCAGCCTGTCCCATCTCGTCAAGTTGAGCTTTTATCTCAAGATCTGCCTCAGTTGCAATTCTTAAAATTGGCTTTAGTGGACTTTTTAGCTCCTCTTCTTGCTCTTCGCTTATCTCAAATGGCTCATCTTCAGCCCATCCAAAAATTTTGGCATTAGATCTTTCGACTACTAACAGATCATTTTTATGAGGGTCAGAACCCGCTATGTCAAACCAATAACTCTTGGGATTATATTTAAACCTAACCGGCACTACGGTTGGCATATAAAACCTCCCTGATATCAAAAAGTGTTGCCTCTAAAATTAGCTGCGGTGTCACATTCGAGGCAATATACGTTAACGCTTTTTCAATAGCAGCTTGTGCCCTTGCAAAATCATTGGGCAAAAGTGCTTTTCCAGTCAATTCTATAGTGTAATAGCAATCCACATTAACTATAAGTTGAGGTAGGCCAGCTGACACAACAAGACAGTCGCGCAACCAAGTTCTAAACACACTGAGTATCAAATTCAGCGACTCTCTAGTACTAGCCTTCAATTTTCTATCCTGCTGTTTTTCAATATAACTAAGAGCACCCTTAGACATAAATTCTTCGTTTGTACGATTGGTCTCCTTGAACTTTTTTTCAAGTTCCTTTCTCGATTGGGAAAATGAGTTTACAAGTGAATTTGCCATCTCAATAACGTCATACGCATCTGAGGTAGCAAGCTTTTCTATCGTCTGAATTGCTTGAAGTCTTAGATTTCGCATCGACTCAGAGCTGAAAAACTCGCAAGCTTTCTTTGTAGATCCGCCAACAGTACCTAAAGCAATCCTAGCCTCCTGCTCATCAGCGCCAGTCTCTCTTTTAACAATTCCAATCGACTCTTCATCTGGAAGTCTTCTAAAAACTAATGTCTGGCACCTTGAAATAATAGTTGGCAAAACATTGGATTTAGTTCTTGCCATTAAGATAAAAGTTGTATCTGATGGCGGCTCTTCCAATGTTTTTAAAAACATATTGGCCGCATGATCCCTTAGAAGATCTCCACGCGTAATGATATAGACCTTATGATTTCCTCTAATTGCACTTTTATAGCTGTCAAGTAGCACTTCTCTAATCTGTGCTGTCAGATAAGAACTAACGCCTTCGGGTTCAACCCAATGCACATCTGGATGAGTTGAACGCTTAATTCTGCTGCATGCGTCACAACTTCCACATCCCCCATTTGAACAAATTATCGCCTTAGACAACGCAATGGCTGTCTCTGTTTTACCGCTACCAACTGGACCAACAAAGATGTATGCATGCGAAAGCCTACCCTCTTGCGCAGCACTCTTTAAAAACCTAGTAACCTGCGATTGCCCAACGATCTCATCAAATGGGTTTGCGCTGTAATTTTGGCTGGATGTTAATGGCATCTACCTAACACCACCATTGGAACTGTTTTGTAAAACCAAATCAAAAATATCTACACCAGTTGAGTCTATTCCTACAAACGCTGGAAAACGATCTACTTTTAACTTCATCAAAGCCTCTGTCCCAAGGTCTTCCCAAGCAATAATCGCAGCATCCACCACATGAGTAGCCAAAAGAGCCGCTACGCCACCGATTGCACTAAAGTGCACGCATCCATATTTCTTACATGCATCTTTTATCGCAGATGAGCGCTTTCCTTTGCCAATTGTTGCAACAACACCAGCTTCAAAAAGTTGCGGCGCAGCAAAATCCATTCTTGAAGATGTAGTAGGGCCAATAGAACCCAAAGGTCGACCTGCATTTGCAGGAGTTGGGCCGGCATAAAAGATGGTATGACCACTAAGTCCAAATGGAAGCTCACCTGTTTGCTCTAGAGCTTGCAAGCATCTTTGGTGTCCAGCATCTCGCATCGTGTAGATCACACCAGATATCAAAACTTCCTCACCAGCGCGAAGCGATCTTAATTTATATACCTCTTCTGGAAGATTTATCTCAACTGGAGTTGTATTAGCTTCTTGCAACTATTTCACCACCAATTGCGCGCTAGCAGACCTCATAGCACAACATCCCATATTAATTGCCAATGGCAGTGCAGCGATATGGCAGGGCGCTGTTTCTATTGCGACCGATAAAGCAGTAGTATCTCCCCCAAGACCCGCTGGACCCACACCTGTTGCATTAACTTTCTCAAACAGATCTGCTTCAAGTTCGGCTACTCGCGGGTTTTTGGAAGAAACTCCAACTTCTCTAAGCAAAGCTTTCTTAGCCAGACCGGCAACCTTATCAAATGTTGATCCAACTCCGATTCCTAAGATAAGTGGGGGACATGCACTCGACCCCTTTTCTTTAACACAACGAATAACCTCTTCGCAAATTCCTTCATATCCAGCTCCCGGAGGCAACATAATCAATCTCGAAGCATTGTCCGACCCACCACCTTTAAGCATCACGCTAAGTGTGGCGCCAGAGCTATCTCTAAAAGCAAGCTCACAAAAAGCTGGGGTGTTATCATTGGTATTCGTTCGATCAACAAGTGCATCTTTTAGAATAGATTTTCTAAGCTTGGCTTTCTCGTAAGCCCGCGCAACTGCATCGTCTACCTTAGAAAAGATATCTGAAGGCACATTCAAATCACTGCCAACCTCTAGGCGAACCCACACAGATCCAGTATCTTGGCAGATAGCTATCCCATCGCGACGCGCAATCTCATCATTATCTAGCATCATCTGCAAAATGGAAGCTGCGCGGGGGTTGGACTCCTTTTTTTGGCATTTTGAGATAGCTTCAATCACATCGCTTCTAGTAGAAGTTGCGATTATTGGTATCATCTCTTCTACAATTTTCGCGACAGAAGTTGCATTGAGTGATTCTAAAACATACGGGCTTTTCATCTTTAATGTTTCACTGTTCGCCTAGCTAAGTTTAAACTTCAAGCTCTCTATACACGTTTAGCTTTTTTAACGCTACAAACACTAGCAACTGTCCTAAGGGTTATTTACTTTGGAACTTTAAAGCTCGATCGTATCAAGTATCTCGATAGACTTCCTAATACTTGATGCAGACTCCTTTAAGCGTAGGCTGTCTCTCTCATCAAGGTCAAGCTCAACGATCTGCTCAATTCCAGACTTGCCAAGCTTTACAGGAACACACATATATATTCCATCAATTCCATATTCCCCATCTAAAAGTGCGCACACACTCAGAATTTTCCCTGTTGGATTTAAAATCTCTTCAACCATCTGCGCAATTGAAGCTCCTGGAGCATAGAATGCAGAACCAGCCTTAAGAAAACTTACAACTTCTGCACCGCTATCAACAGTGCGCTGGCAGACCTCTTCAATCTGCTCTGTGCTCATAATCTCAACGATTGGCTTTCCCTTAACTGTAGAATGGCTTGCTAATGGAACCATTCCCTGTCCGTGCGCTCCAACAACTAAAGCATCCACATCGTTGATATCGCAGTTTAAAGACTGCTGAATATAGTAGGCAAAACGCGATGAATCTAAAACGCCTCCCATACCAAAAATTCTTTGACTATCGATACCAGACTTTTTGTAAGCGAGGTATGTCATGATATCTAAAGGATTGGTAACGCAAATAAAGATCGCATTAGGAGATGCTGTCTTAGCCTGATCAATTACAGATGTTATGATCTTTGCATTTGTAGCAAGAAGATCTTCCCTTGTCATGCCAGGCTTTCTTGGAATTCCAGCGGTGATAACAACGATGTCACTTCCAGCAGTATCTGCATAATCATTTGTTCCAGAAATTGTGCAACCAAACTTCTCGATCGATCTCATGTGCATCATATCGAGAGCCTTGCCTTGTGGGATTCCTTCCACAACGTCGATCAACACAACATCTGCGATACCTTTAGAGACAATTTGCAAAGCAGCAGTTGCTCCAACATTTCCTGCACCTACGATAGTTACCTTTGGGCTCGCCATCGTTTTAACATCCCCTAACCATTTTCTTAGATAAGCTCTTTTTATTTGTGTAACTTAATTAAGTTTAAATAAACAGCTAAAAGCCTAAGACGAAATACTAAGCTTTAACAGCTTTTTTTGTACGAGTCGTCTTCTTCTTTGTCTTTGCTGTGCTCTTCTTTTTATCCTCTTCTTCCCTTTGTCTATTTGGACAATCCAGATTAGGACAAAGTTTCCAAGGCCCTCTTGCTGTTTTTACGACAACCATAGGAGCACCACAATGTTCACAACGCTCCCCAGTCGCCTCAATCTGGCCATTCCTAGGCAAAGGATAACTTGTATTGCACTCATCAAAATTCTCGCATCGAATAAAGCGCTTCAGTGTCTTTGGATTTTTTTGCGCAATCAAATGTGAAGTCTTGCCCATCTCCTCGCAAGTCTTACAAAGTCCCACATCAACATTGGGTTCATAGTTGCTCTTGCACATTGGGTCGATACATAAAATTTGCGGCTTAGAGCGAAAGGCCTGTACCTGAATTTGCGCACCATTACAGACTGGACATGTCTCTTCAACTGGGCGCAGTCTTCCATCTGGTACTGGATAAGTGACATCACACTCAGGCCAGGCTGAACATCCTATAAAACGAGATTTATTCTTCGCCGAACTCTTTAGCAACAAATCATGGCCGCACTTAGGGCATGCTCCAACTCGTGCGTCAGCTTGAACGGCCTCCGATAAGGCCTCGCCAACCTCCTCCATTTTAGGAATCAAAACCTCAATGACCTCATCGAGCAGATCACGAGAATGTGCAACGACGTGTTCCATCGTGTCTTGACCGACACATATTGCACTCATCTCTTCTTCAAGCTCTGAAGTCATAGAGGGAGATACAATCCTTGGAGCGAATTGCCCCAAAGCATCGATTACAGCCATACCAAGCTGAGTCGGTTCGATGGGATTGCTTTGAATGTAGTTGACCGTCATCAAGCGCTCAATAATAGAGTGTCTCGTAGATTTAGTGCCAAGCCCTAAGCTCTCCATCTCTTGAATGAGTTTTCCTTGAGAATATCTCGCTGGTGGTTCGGTCTGCTTCTGTATAAGTTGTGGTTCTTTGAAACTTAAAACGTCACCTTGAGATAGCACTGGAAGCTCATCGTCTTTCTTAGTGCCATATTGATAGATCTCTCTAAATCCGGGCACGACTAGCGAGTCACCACGAGCGCTAAATTGCTCGCTCTCAACACCTAAAATAACCTTGGTTGCCTCAACCGTAGCCTCTTCAGATAAGGTCGCCATAAATCTACGAGCAATGAGGTTATATAACTTCCATTCCTCTGGCTTTAACATATTAGAATCTGCATAGCTAGTTGGATGAATTGGAGGGTGGTCGGTAGTTTGAGTCTTTCCCTTTGTTGCAATTAGCTTATCTTTTGCCAAAAGCTTCTTTGCATATGGAGCATAGACTGGATTTTGAGATAGCATCTGCAACGACTGCTTAAAGTCGATCGAAGAAGGATAGACAGTATTATCAACTCTCGGATAAGAGATATAACCACTCATATATAGCGATTCGGCAATTCGCATAACTCTAGCTGGCATAAGCCCAATAGATGAACCCGCAGCCTGGAGCGAAGTTGTATTAAATGGAGTCGGAGGAGCAATCTTTCTGGTCTTTTTCTCTATCTCAACAACGATAGCCTGAGTTGCGTTTTCCACCTTTGCAAATGCGGCCTTGGCCTCTTGCTCATCAGAAAGCTTTCCCTTTTTATGGGAGACTTTAAATTGATCTCCTTTGTCATTTTCACAAATTGCATTAATCACCCAATAGTCCTCTGGCACAAATGCCATACGCTCACGCTCACGTTGAACAATTAGTGCCAAAGTTGGAGTTTGCACACGTCCTGCAGAACGAACGTTTCCAAATCCGCTAAATTTAGCGATTGTAAGGTATCTCGTTAAAACAGCACCCCAGATTAAATCGATATAGCGCCTTGAATCACCAGCACGGGCTAGCTCATTATCAAGATCGACCAAATTATCAAACGCTTGAGTGATCTCCCCTTTTGTTAGAGCAGAATATCGCGCTCTTGAAACCGGAGCATCTGAGACCTCCCTGATCATCTCTAGGGCATCAGAACCAATTAATTCACCTTCGCGGTCAAAGTCAGTAGCAATAATGATCTCATCGGCCTTTTTTGCGAGGTTTTTAAGAGTACGAATGATATCTTTTTCCGCAGGAGGCTTAACAATCGGAGCATAGACTAGATAAGGAAGCATCTGTAACTTCCAATCTTTTAGGCTTACCCCTTTTTCATAGAAGGGCTTGCGCTTTTTAAAAGGTGGTTTGTCTAGACTATCTGGCACCCCAGAAGCATCCACCTCATTGCCATCAGCATCGATTCCATACCAGCCCTTTTTCTTGCTATATTCTAGTTTGCTAACGAAATCCACATTAAGTATGTGACCACGTAGCCCAATGGCGACCCACTCTTCCCCGGCATTTTCGAATCTATAGACAGGAGTGTTATAGACCTTATCGGCCTTGGGCTTTTTATCAGATAAGATGTCAGCAATTCTTTGTGCTGCTATATTTTTCTCGGTTACAACGAGTATCAAATTAACCTCCGATTGCATCGCTGCGTGAAACTAGCCATGCAGATAACGCCTTAATTCCCTCATTTTTTGTAGCAGAAATTGGAAAAATTGAGGCCTGAGGATTGATATCCGAAAGCGAAGATCTAAACTCCCTCTCATTAAAGTCAAAGACAGGCATCGTATCGTACTTATTTAGAATGACTGCATCTGCTACTTGAAAAATTCCAGGATACTTAATTGGCTTGTCATGCCCCTCTGGCACAGATAACACAACTATTTTGGATGATTCACCAATATCAAAATGCGTTGGGCAAACTAAGTTACCAACGTTTTCTACAAACAAAATATCTGTATTCTCCAAATCGATTTGCTCGATAGCATCTAAAATCATCTTAGATTCTAGATGGCAAACCCCACCAGTATTGATCTGAATACAATCAATACACTCTTCTTCGAGCTTGTCAGCATCTACTCTACTTGCAATATCTCCCTCGATCACTGAGATTTTCTTAGAGCCTTCCAGCGCTTTTGCTACAGCAATAATGGTGGAAGTTTTTCCAGAGCCAGGGCTAGCCATCAAATTGATCATATATACATTATTTTTGGCTAGCTTTTCTCTTATTTCTTGAGCAACTTTGTCATTTTCCTCAAGGATGGGCTTTTTAACTTCTAGCTCCATTTAATCTTCACTTATCCTTTAATAAACTCAAAACAAGGCATCGCGCCTAGGCGGCCTATTGAAAATCGGTAATATAACAACTTTTTAAAACTAAGCAATTAACCTAGGGCATATCTCGACAGATTGTTTGAAAAAACTCTTCAGAACCTGTAAGCGGTTTAATAACAGACGATTAACAAAAATTCACTATACGTTAAAACCAACAGAAAAATACATTAATCAACTATTGATCGTCAAATCTGTTATCGCCAAACTCGACTTCAATCTTGTCGATATAAAATTCTTTTCCAGAAACAACCTCTGTAAAAGGGCTTTGACAATCGGGACACCTAAAATGGAGTATGTCATGGGTAAATTCTTTTTTACACTGTGTGCAAAACGATTTTGCTGGAATATATCTAACGTTTAGCTGAGCTCCTTCACAAGATGTGTTTGGCGAGAGCGCATCGAAAGCAAAGTCGAGAGCCTCTTTTACGATTTGCATAAGTTCGCCAGCAACAATCTCAATGAGTGTAACCCTTTCGGCTCCAGCCTGCTTTGCAGACTCACACGCCGTCGCTATAACAGAATCCACGATACTAAATTCATGCATTTTAAGTTTCAAGTTTCTCTTGCGCTCTTTGCTTTTCAATTCGTTTACGCAATACTAGTCTGGCTAAGGCAAGTGAAATTTCGTAAAGACCTATCATTGCCGAAAATAACAGAAGCATAGTTACTGGTGAAGCATCTGGAGTAACAATCGCACAAAGTGTCATCAAAACGATATAGATAACTCTCCAACTTTGCCTAAGTTTTGCATATGAAACAATTCCAAAAACAATCAGATAAAAGATTACAAGTGGAAGTTCAAAAGCAATTCCAAAGGCGAGTTCAAACATCAAAATCAAATTGATATATGAAAAGGCTTCTGGAAAGATAGTTGCAAATTCTGAAGTTTGACCAAGCATCCATTCAAACGCTGGAGCCAAGATAATGAAATAACAAAAAACATTTCCAGCTGCAAATAGAGCAATTCCAATGAAAAATGTGGGCAAAACCCATTTTCTTTCGTTAGGTTTAAGCGCCGGCATAAAAAATGCCAACAGGTTCCAGATCCAAATGGGAGCTGTCACTAGTACTGCAGCTACCAAAGAGACTTGAAATCTTAGCGTAAAACCCCCGAGTGGTTCCATGATATAAATTTGGTTACTTCCAGTACTTGGAAGATATTCAGAAACAGGCCTTACTAAAAAATTAATGAGCTGTGGTGAGAAAAAATAGAGAGCGATTGTTGCAACAACTAAGGCGATAATGACAATAAAGATTCTTCGGCGGAGTTCGCCGAAGTGCTCAAGTAATGTCATTCTAGCTTCACCTTTTGCCATGATGTATTACGTTAGCCTAAAGCCTTTTTCTTTCTCTTATTTTTAAAAAGTTAGTCTTCTTTGTCTTGCATGGTAGTATCCGTAGCAATTGCAGTAGAGTTGGAGTCATCAACTTCATTTTCTGATTGCAGCCGCGCTTTTCTTTGAGTGAACGTCTCGATATCACTTAGGTTCTTAACTTGCCTAACCGAAGTTACTTTTTGACTTTCAACTTGCGAGATATTAATAGTTGAAACTTCTGACATAACCTCTTTTTCCGAATTATTTTCCTCATTACTATTCGTAGGAGTAGCATCGGCAGTATTTGCTAATGTATCAAAAGGATTTTGAACCGATTTGTGATTAGTAGGAGCGCTGCTAATTGTAGTATTTAGCACTCCGTTTACCTTAGACTGGGCATCCCTAAACTGCCTGATTGCATTCCCAATGTTTTTACTAATTTTTGGAAGCCCATCAGGACCTATGATAAGAAAGGCAAATATTAATATTACGAGAATTTCTCCTAGACCAACATTCACCTTTTATCATTACTCCTACGTATCTATTAGGGATTCA
>CAZLCK010000004.1:15723-29670 GCA_964558235.1 uncultured Coriobacteriaceae bacterium | reverse complement strand
TATTAGGGATTCATCACTTGCTTGAGCAGTACTGTTTTGGTCAACACTTTCATCTCTAGAATCGATTACGACATTATTGAAGATGCTCTACGTTGAACACGAATAGAGCGCGGTAACACTCGGCACAGCGAAAGCAGCGATTAAGATAATACTAAGCACAATAGTCAAGACTTTCCTGGAACGACTTACTGTAGTGTAGCTATCCTTGTTTTTAGCACTATCAGAAACCTCTTTAGAGCTACTTTGTGCTTGATAACTTACAGCTTTTTGCCTTGAAAGTCTCTTAGCGTGATTCGATTTATTTTTTGGGTGACCCTTACTGTTGGACACCTTATAAAGCCTCTCTCTTCATTTTACGCAGACCGTTATTGGTTTAAATCATATCGGCAAAGCTTAAACCAAAAACTATAGATTGATTTACAAACTAGTTACGCAATTTTGCTCTAAGCTCTTCGACCCTATCAAAGACTCTTTCGACGTCCACACCATGAAGGTGCTTATTATCATAGAGAATCTTTCCATTAACCATAGTCATTATGATGCTTTCCTGCGAAGTTGTATGAACAATGGCCGTTGTTGGGTCGTGTGCTGGAACTTGATGAGAATTGGACAGGTCGATAGCAATAATATCCGCCTGCTTACCAGGCTCAAGCGATCCAACCTTATCATCAAGACGAAGCGCACGAGCAGCATCGATTGTGGATAGCTCTAATACTTGAGAAGTTCTAAGAAAACTACTTCTCATCCCAGACAAAGCTCGCTGCATCAGCAAAGCAAAGCGCATTTCATCTATTGGATCGGTGATATCAGTTGCAGCTGGAGAATCTGTTCCAATTCCAACTCTTATTCCAGCCTTTATAAACTTTGCAATCGGTGCTGTTCCCATACCAAGCTTAGCGTTGCACTTTGGACAAACTGAAATAGCAACGTCATAGTCTGCCAATGTTGAGATATCCCTATCATCAACCTGAGTACACTGAACCGCCAAAACATTTGGAACATCCAATATTTTCCAATTTAAAACGTACTGAACAGGGCTTACTCCCTTAGCCAACCATACAGGATGGTCTCGAGCGGCTAAATCAGCTGGATCATCATAGAGCGAAAACGATGGAGTTCCATACTTTACAAAGTCATACTCTTCCTTGCTTCCCGCGAGATGAAGAGAGACCATGGTTCCATCAGAAGCATAATCAGCGATCTCTAAAAACACCTCTGGATGACAAGAATAGATCGAATATGGTGCAATTCCAATCGTCAAAAGTTCGGAATTAGCACGCTGCCTCCAACTATCGATGTCTCTATAAGCAGATTCCAAAACATATGGGATCTCAGAGCGTTCTAGAGTTCCAACTTCCCTATAGATAACTCCACGAAGTCCAATCTCACTTGCTGCATACAAAGATGCGCCAGTCGAAGTGATGTCAGCTATTGTAGTAATCCCAGAACGAACTGCTTCAAGTCCACCTAGAAGAGCTGAATCCATCCAGTCTTTATAAGCAAATCTCTGCGCTTTCTTCTTTAGTTGCAAGTTCCAAGCAGCATATGGAATGTCATACAATAGGCCACGAAGAGCCGAATATTCCAAATGTGTATGGGTATCAACGAATCCTGGCATCAGAGCTGCAATGCCAAAATCCCTAAATTCTTCATCTGGATATTTTGCCCTCAGAGTATTTGCATCTCCAATATCAACAATCTTGTCATCTCTTACAAGGATTGCTCCGTTTTCAATATGAGGAGCAGAGACTGGAACTATATATCTTGCAAAAAGGAGCATTGCACAGGCCTCCTGTAGCTAAAAGTCGCGCGCGTTATTCTTCATTATTAACTAGAGCAAATCAAGTGCTAATAAACTATATTGTATGGTGTAGAACGCCACATTTAGTTAGTTTAATTTCTGTAGCTCACCCGAGTGGACATAGACAAAAGGTGTGAAGGAATATGGCGGCTGACCCTTTGTGCAAATTCTTTTAGGGTCTGACCATCATCATTTTGTAGCCTTATATGTACTGCACGTCTTATTTTCTGACTTAGAGCCGCAAAGTCACCTTTTGCTTGCGCGCCAGCCAAAAAGCCCAATGAGTAATTTTCAAACGGCACCCTAAGATCATGCTTAGGATCAACAACAGCTGAAACAATTAGATAAACACCTTTGTTGTACCCACCTTTTTGGAATTGTCCAACTGAATGTAGATACCTAGGACCGTTCTCTAAACATGTTACGCATCCCGTCTTTTTGGCAATCTCGCGTCTTAAATTTTCAAGTATTTCTCCTCTTTTGCCCTCTTCGCAAATAAAGGAGTTTATAGAGAAAAAGTTATCTACCCTAAGAGATGAGAATAATAGTCGCAAAGCGTCGTCAACATCATTGGGTTTTTGATTGCCGGGCAAAAAAACCTCTGAAATTTCAAATCCAAAATAGACATTGTTTTCAAAGCTAATATAGGAATCTGTAATATCAAAGCCTTGAATAATAGGATCGCGCTTATTAAAAACTATATCTCTAACAGCCTGCTTTGTGATCTCAACATCTGGTTGATCAAATGGATTAGTCCACGTTAGATACCCAATTAATGAGATAGTAAACTCCCAAAGAATAAAGTGGGCACATATTGCTATTGGGCTTTTGATCTCAATGCTAAGCGAGGGCGTGTCTGGATGGATCTTAGCAACGCGCTCACTTGCACTTATATAAGAAGCACTCTCTACTATATCTTCGTCTGCTCTTACAGCGGTGGCTACACCATCACTCTCATTGGAAAAATCCACATCGGCATTTTTTGCATTTTTGGCATTTTCTGCCGCCATCGTGTAGACAATTACGCATCTATCATTTGCCGAAGTAGACAGTAGATCAATATCAGGCTCTATGCAGGGCAATATTCCTTTAGAGTTTTTACCTAACGACTCAGCAACCAGCTGTTCAAGCCAAAGTCCAAGACAACCACATGACGGACTGATATTAAAAACGATTTTATCGCGTTCGCGAAGCCTACATTCGTTGATAAAGCTTGCAAGTCTTATGGCAGGATTTTCCAAACTATCTAAAGAGCATTGTTGTTCAACAGAAACTAGATCTTCGATTAACTTTTTGATATCGATACCCATCAAAGCAAATGGCAAAAGGCCAAAGACACTTAGAGCAGAAAACCTTCCACCCACATTAGGAGAACCATTGAATACCTTCCTAAAACACTTCTGCTTTGCAATAGTTTCCAACTTTGAGCCAGGATCTGTGATTACAACAAATCTCTCTGCAGCTAGTTTTGATCCAATAGCACTTCTAACATGACTCCAGATACACCTCGCTACACTTAATGACTCCAATGTAGTTCCTGATTTTGAGGAGATGATAAAAAGCGAGGTCTGAGGATCGATTCCCAAAAGGAGTTTTTTAATAACGCGAGGAGAAAGAGAGTCAAGAGTATGAAAAGCAACATCGTCTAATCCATTTGCCTTTAAAACAGACGAAACACTCATAGGAGCTTGTGTTGATCCACCTTGCCCAATCAAAACTACATCTGTCAAACCTTCAGATCTAACTTCATCTGCAAATTCAGCGATCTCCTCAATACTGAATGGCGGATTTGAGCAAAGTGATGTCCATCCCATATAACGTGAGGCATATTCCATTACTTCATCAGAAAAATCATAAGCACTGGGATTAGCGCTTGCAATTATTGAAGCAACTTTTCTTTCGATTAATTTTTCTGAGCTTGGAGTAGAAATTTTAGGTATGGAATCAAAAAGCATGACTAGCCCTATTCGTATGCTAAAGGCCGAGCGTTAAAAAAATCGCCCGGCCTAACTTATACAAAACGAAAGATATATTTTGTTTTACTCGTCCTTCTTTTCGGACTCTTCACTCTCTGCGTCATCAGCTGAATCGTCTGAATCTTCAGAAACTTCAGCTGTCTGCTCAGATGTGTCCTCAGCCTCTTCGGCCTGCTCATCTGATGAAGCCTCTTGTTCAGTAGTGCTTTCAACAGATTCGGAAATCTCTTCAGCTTGAGTATCGTCAGACTTCTCATCTTCCTCATCAAACTTAAGCTTCTCGTTTAACTCCTCAGCAGCTATCTTTTGAGCTTGAGCTCCCTTTGGAGCAGTCGTCTTTTTGGTCTCAGCGCTCTTTGCAGAAACTGGCTCGGTAACAAGCTCCATAATGACCATAGGAGCTTTGTCGCCCTTACGACTGCCAAGCTTGTAAATCCTTGTATACCCACCGTTACGATCGGCAAACATACCCTGGGCAACCTTCTCAAAGACCTCGCGTACGACCTCTTTATCGCCAACCTTAGCGATTGCTAGACGGCGAGAATGAACATCTCCGCGCTTTGCCCATGTGATAACTCTATCAACCTCGCCACGGATCTCCTTGGCACGAGGCTCAATTGTCTTAATACGGTCATTTGCTAGAAGCGCAGCAATAAGGCTCTTCCTCATCGCCTTGGTATGGCTGGCATCAGTACCTAGCTTGCGACCCTTCTTACGATGTCTCATTTGTTTTAATTCTCCTACCGTCTACTACTGCTTAAGGCCAAGTCCCATTGCTTGAAGCTTATCTTTAACCTCTTCAATGGACTTTGCCCCGAAGTTACGGATATTAAGAAGATCATTCTCGGAATATTCCACCAATTGACGAACAGAGTGGATACCTGCACGCTTGAGACAATTGTAAGACCTAACAGAAAGATCAAGATCTTCAACCTGCTTCTCAAGCTCAAAGTTCTTGGATGGTCCTTCTGGAGCAAAGATCGACTCTTGCATAGTCTGATCCGTGTCCTCTTGAAGAGCCAAGAAGGCATCCATATGCTGTGTGATAATAACAGCAGCATTGCAGACCGCATTCACAGGATTGATCGAACCATTTGTCTCGACCTCCAGAATCAAACGATCATAGTCGGTTCTTTGGCCACGACGTGTATCCTCAACGTTCATCGCACAGCGACGAATTGGTGAGAATAGCGAGTCTACATGGATGATTCCAATTGGATCATCTACCCTCTTATTACGTTCAGTAGATACATAACCTCTACCAACACCAATACGCATTGTCATCTCTAACGAGCCGCCCTCAGCGAGTGTGGCAATAACGTGATCTGGGTTGATAAGATTAAACTCAGCTGGTACTTGGATATCTGCTCCTGTAACAACACATGGGCCTATGGCAGAGATAGTAGCTATAGCCTCATCAGCTGTCTCCATTGGAGAAAATACAAGTCCCTTAACGTTTAATACGATATCTGTAACATCCTCCACAATGCCCTCGGCAGCCGTAAATTCATGCTGCACACCCTCGATCTGGATAGCTGTAACAGCTGCACCAGTAAGCGAGGAGAGGAGGACACGGCGCATACTATTACCAAGAGTAGAGCCATAGCCACGCTCAAGCGGCTCAACAATGAAGCGCGCAAGGGTGTCGCTTACAGATTCCACCTGTACCTGTGGGCGGATGAATTCTGACATTAGCGATTCCTCCTTAGGGCAAATCTTACTTCGAGTAGAGCTCAACGATGAGCTGCTCGCGGATATCAAGATCAATTTGATCGCGGTTAGGTAGAGACAAAACAGAGCCGGTCAGCTTCTCGATATCAACTTCAAGCCAGCCTGGAACTTCCATACGCTCATTGCTAACTAGCGATGACTTAATTACAAGCATGTCTTTTGCCTTTGGAGCAACTTCGATATAGTCGCCTGGGCGAACTCTATATGAAGGAATGGTAACTCTACGGCCGTTGACATGGATGTGTCCATGACGAACTTGCTGACGCGCCTCATCGCGGGACTTTGAAAACCCTAGCCTAAAGACAACGTTGTCTAGACGAGTCTCCAAAAGGCGAAGTAGGTTTTCACCAGTAACTCCACTTTGGCGGTTAGCAAGATTGTAGTAGCTATGGAATTGCTTCTCTAAAATTCCATAGATTCTCTTGGTCTTTTGCTTCTCGCGAAGCTGTAGACGATATTCAGATTCTTTTGCGCGCTTCTTGCCAGCCTCGCCTGGGGCATAAGGACGGCGCTCAAAAGCGCACTTTGCGGAATAGCAGCGCTCCCCCTTGAGGAAAAGCTTATTTCCCTCTCGGCGGCACCTCTTGCAGTCCGCTCCGGTATAACGTGCCATCTCTTAAATCACCTCTTAGGTAAAAGCTACACGCGACGACGCTTACGCGGGCGGCAGCCATTGTGCGGAATTGGTGTGCAGTCTTGGATAGAAGCGACCTCTAGACCCGCTGCTTGAAGCGAGCGAATCGCCGTCTCTTTACCTGGGCCAGGACCCTTTACAAACACAGAGATCTTACGAAGACCATGCTCCTGTGCAATTTTTGCAGCGGCCTCAGCAGCCATCTGAGCTGCAAATGGGGTCGACTTACGAGAGCCTTTAAAGCCAACAGTACCAGCAGACTGCCAAGAGATAACATTTCCTTGGGTGTCTGTAATTGAGACGATTGTGTTGTTGAAGGTCGACTTAATATGCGCCTGCCCAACAGCAATATTCTTGCGCTCTGAGCGCCTGATTCTTGTATGAGTGTTCTTCTTTTGAGGCATCGTTACTTCTTCTTTCCGCCGATTTGCTTACGTGGTCCTTTGCGTGTGCGCGCATTCGTATGTGTGCGTTGTCCACGAACCGGGAGACCCTTACGATGACGAAGGCCACGATAACAACCGATCTCCATCAAACGCTTGATATTTTGCGATACCTCACGACGCAAATCTCCTTCAACTGAAAGATTTTTGTCGATGTAGTCTCTAAGTGCGACAACCTCGTCCTCAGTAAGGTCGCGAACTCTAGTATCTGGGTTCACACCAGTTGATGCGAGGATCTTCTTGGACGTAGTTAGTCCAATTCCGTAAATGTATGTCAAACCAATCTCAACTCGCTTGTCACGAGGAAGGTCGACACCGACGATACGGGCCAATGCTAACTCCTCCCTAGCCCTGGCGCTGCTTATGACGCGGATTCTCGCAGATTACGAGTACACGTCCGTGGCGCCGAACGATCTTGCACTTATCACACATCTTCTTAACAGAAGGGCGTACTTTCATTTCTCGTTCCTTTCGGATACCGATCTAAAAATCTATAAACTCGCCCAGCCGCAGGCGTTTGTTTTCCTACTAATGCAAATAGATCAACGACCTAAAAGCGCATAAAAGCCCTTCGACGCACTAATTTCAGTTCGTCGAAAGAGCACAGATAAGGCGGCACAAAACCTATTACCTACTTAAAACGATAGGTAATACGTCCTCTGGATAAATCATATGGAGAAAGCTCCACGGTTACCTTGTCACCCGGAAGAATGCGGATATAGTGCATCCTCATTTTTCCAGAAATATGAGCGAGCACAACATGCCCGTTCTCTAGCTCTACTCGAAACATAGCATTAGGTAGTGGTTCTACTACCGTGCCTTCGAGTTCAATGGCATCTCCCTTACTCAAACCGCCAATCCTTAAATCACGCGAAAATTATGACAGTAGAAAATAATACCGCCCTTATGACGACAAAAGCAACTTGCAATCCATAGGCGGAAAAAAAGATTTTATAACTATTTACTAACTAAATAAATTTTGTCAGATGGAATCCTAATGTAAAGTTCATCATCACGATTCGGTAGCATCTTCTCGTCAACATACAGTTTGTCGACTCTCCAAAATAGATGCTCATCTAAAAAGCTCATTTCGCTATCAACATATTTTGCTTTTCCAGACTTATCAGCGCCATCCACAAAACCAAGCAAAACAGTTCTTTCAAAACGCGAATCGCTAACTCTATCGCAACTCACCTTAAACACATTATTAAGTCTATCTTTGTCCGCCTCATTAACACGCTGCAACATAAACGCTCTAACACCAAGATGAGTCACATCTTGTGAAACGACCTGATCGCACTCTACATTTACCTTCCATTTTGGTAGATAGACTTTATGTTCATCCACATACTGAGCCGTGGTTATGTTTTTACAGCCCGAAAGCTTAATGCTAGCAACAGATTTTGGAGAATTGACAAGATCGTCTCCTGAGCTTAGCTCCATAATCCTTCCGCCATCTATCACGGCTATACGATCGCAAAATCTCAAAGCCTCATCAATATCGTGACTTACATATAGGACAGTCCCAAAAAACATTTCAAAAAGGCCGGTAAGGTTTTGTTCCAAAATACCCTTCAAGTGAGCATCAAGAGCAGAAAATGGCTCATCTAACATTAAAATCCCAGGTTTTGCAGCAAGCATTCTGGCCAAAGCAACACGTTGCTGCTGTCCTCCAGAGAGCTGAGAAGGATATCTGTCTTTAAACTCTGAAATACTAAAGCGCGTAAGCTCTTCTTCTACAAGATGATTCCTTTGCTCATTTGAAACATCTTTACCAATACCTGCACCAACATTTTGTGCAACTGTCATATTTGGGAAAAGCATATAGTTTTGAAACAAAAGCGCGGTCTTACGCTCTTGAACACTAAGGTTTACCTTTGCTTTTTTGCCAGATGCCTTATCAAAAAAAACGCGATCATTTACTACAATCTTGCCAGAATCTGGAGTTTCGATACCAGCAATGCAACGCATCGTGAGAGTCTTTCCACATCCAGACTCACCTAAAAGACCCAAGACTTCTGAGCCCGCTTCAAAAGCAACATCTAAAGAGAAACCTTTAAAGCTCTTTTGAATCTCAACGCTAAGACTCACTGATCTCTCTCCTTCTATATCTAGTTGTGCGATTAGACCAGATGTTGATAAACAAAATGACCAAAAAGCTCACGGCGATCATGACAAATGTCCAGAAAAGTGCGACGTCAGTTCGCCCATTCATCCACTGGAAGTAGATTGCTAACGGCACTGTTTGGGTAATTCCAGCATAATTTCCTGCTAAGAAAAGCGTTGCGCCAAATTCACCAGCAGCCCTTGCAAAAGAAAGTGCAGTTCCTGCAGCGATCGACGACCACGCTAGCGGTAACATCAGACGTACAAAGATTTTAAAATTAGACCAGCCAAGAGTTCTTGCTGCGTCTAACATATTTGGATCAAGACCTTCAAAGGCTCCCTTTGCATTCATGTACATCAAGGGGAACGCAACAACAACAGCGGCTATAACAGTTGCAGGCCAGCTAAATATTAGAGGAAATCCTATATTGATAAACCAAATACCTAGAGGAGAATTTCTTCCTAAGATCATGAGAAGCAAAAAGCCACAAACCGTAGGTGGTAAAACCATGGGAATTGTAAAGATCGCATCCATGATACTTCTTACCTTTGGCGTGAGAGTTAGTACCCAATAAGCTGCTAGAAGTCCGAGGATAAAGATAAAGACCAGAGCTACCAGTGTGGTTTGCAAGGTTACAAAAAGCGGTCTGTAATCCATTTGAACAAAGAAGTCCACAAATGCATCCCAGCCAGTATTTCCCTCATTTACATCAATTTCAGAACTTGATGCAACACTTCCATAAGAACAATGTCCCAAAGAAATGTAGAGTGGATTAGAAGAATCGGTTACATCGGATCCATCTTCACCTATGATCGTCGTGTAAAAATGACCCTCTTTTAGCTCCTGCGCAAATGAAAAGACGATTCCGTTTAGAGTATATGTCTGTTCGCTGGTAATATACCAAGTCATCTCGTCTTGGCCTAAAGTTACACCACCATTTGCATTGTATTCATCTAGAGCACTGAGCAGTGTTTGGAAATTATTAAGCAACTGCTCATTTGAAATATCCAGGCCAACTTCAGTTACACTACTTGGGATATAACAGACTACATAGGGATCGTCACTATCTAGATTCACATAAACTGCACTAAAAGTATCGGCAGTATCCCCATTTAAATAGGTATAACCCTTATATAGATCGTCAAAATTTCTATTAGAGCCAACTTGAGCCCTGCTAAAATCATCGATCCCAAAATCTACATCGCCTATTACGGCAGAAGAACCACTTTCATCAATAGATATTTCAGATGACTCTTCTCCTTGAGCTTGATAATCCAATGGAGAAACAATAAATACAATCAAGCAAGCTACAGCCAAGATCAAAAATGAAATAACAGAAAGCTTAATAAGCTTAGATTGAGAAAATATCGAAGTTTTGCCGTTAGTGTTTTGGATGTTGTTCATGAGCAGTATATCAATCGTTTTATCACACAATAAACGCCCAAATGACTCGAGATTAACTCGAGTCATTTGAGTAGGGTGGAGGTTTTGGTTGTGACCAAAGTCTAGGAAAGAGGGATGACTTTATATACAACCTTTAACTGGCGAGTGAGAATCCCCACTTCTGCCATATCTCCTCCGCTGCAGGATCGGTAGCGCACCACTCAAGAAATGCTTGGGCTTCTTCTTGATACTCAGATACACTGCAGACAGCAGCGGGGTAGATAATTGATTCATGCATATCGTCAGGAATTGTGTAGATAACCTCTACGCCGTCATAACGATATGAGTCAGAAAGGAACACGATTGCGAGATCGACTTCGCCGCTAGAAACATATTGTGCAACGTTGCCAACACTAGAGCCTGTGATGAGTTTATCTGCATCTATGCCTGTGTACTCTCCACCAACTCCAGAGGAATCGCTATAGTAGCCGATGCTATAGAATGACTGAGCAGCATAGTTACCTGCTGGAACAGAGTCATCACCAACAGCTAGCGAATATCCGCCAGTGATGATGTCCTCAAGTGAGTCGATCTGGATATCAGACCCCTCTTGGGCAATTACGACAAGCTCGTTGTCGTATAGATCGATCCTTGTGTCATCAACAATCAAACCTTCTTCAGAAGCTTCATCCATTTTGCTCTGTGATGCAGAGATAAATATGTCTGCATATGCACCGCCACTAAGTTCCTCAACCAAGTTTCCTGAAGAGAGATACTGTGCATCTGCAAAGGTTACCCAATCATAAGTCTCTGAATATACAGCCATTGCCTCGTCCATAGCGCTGCTCATCGAATTTGCAGCGAATATTTGAAGCTCTACTGCCTCATGGGTCTCCTCAGTCTCTGAAGAGCAACCCGCTACAAAAATCGAGCCTGCTAAAACCAGAGACATAGCACAAGCGGTCAAGACCTTGCTACGCTTTTTCATTGTGCCTCCTAAATCTAATACTTATGAATTCCCAACACAAGTATTATATTCATAAAAAAGAATAATGTTCGAGAGAAACTTTATTCTTATTTGAGAATAAAGTCAACAAGAAAGATAGAAAATAACTAAAGTGGATATTTATTATTCCCGGACGGCGATTTTGGCAAACTCTCCGTACTCACCGCAACACTAACTGCGAAGATGTACAACCTATCTAGCCAAATGATCGATTGCTCGTTTACAGAGATCTGTAAGCTCCTTTGGCGAGCCTACCTCAGATGCGACTTCACCTGCACCACATCTATCTGAAAAGTCTTTAATGATTTGGAAGGCTTCAACTCCCCCAATTTCGCCTAAAGCCTCAACTGCATATTTAACACACCAAGATGAATTAAGTTTTAAAGCATTTTTTAGAATCAAAACCATGTTGGAGATAGTCTCATCTGCAAGCCCTAATGACTCTGCGTTTTTCTTGGAACCAACCTTTCCAAGTGCCCAAATCGCGCTTGATTTTAGATCCTCATCTTCATCCTCATTATTGGATGCAAGATAAAAAATCATTTCCAAAGCGCGAGTAGCCGTATTAAAATCTCTTTCGAATACCTCAACATAATTCTGTGCAAATCCAATAAGTGCAGCGCATCTAACCTTGGATGCTTCTAATGTATCGCCCAAAATATCCAAAGCGTGGTTTAGCGCAGTTATAGCAAGCTTTATGTCTTCATCATCAGTTAATCGACTATCAGAACCTAAGTCGACCAAAGCCCCAGCAGCATTTGCTCTAATAGACTCCGCATCATTTGAATCTGCAATGCTAATGAGTCTATCCACTGCTTGCGTGCAACCAATTTTTCCCAATGACCAACATGCATTTGCTCTAACTTGAGCGCTATCGTCAGTAAGACACATTAAAAGTGGTTCTAATGCCCTGGGATCTCTAAGAGCTCCAACAGCTGAAGCCGCATTTCCTCTAACTAACTCATTGGTATCAAAAACTCTAGTGATCACAGGTGCAAACGCGCGCGAATCACCAATATGTGCCATCGACGCCAAAACTTGACATTTTAATATTGTCGAACCCGTCTCTAAAATAGGCATCATAGGCTCAATTGCATTTGGATCGCGAAGATCTCCAAGCGATCTTATAGCTGCTGCAGTAACTCTCTCGTCGGTATCTACAAGCATTCCGACCAAGGTAGTTAACGCTTCTTTAGCGCTATCACCTGTCATTGTCCCAAGCGCAACCGCAACACGTCCTCTAACATCAGGATCAGGATCATCTGATAAAGAAATGAACTCAGAGATGTCACTCATGTTTTGCTCCTTATTCACATTCGAATTTGGACGTGCCATGCTCGGCGCGCCACGAAAAAAGCTCGTCCAAGATTTTATCTTAGACGAGCTTAGATTTACTTATTATCTAGGTTTTAGCAATAAGTCAACTTTTTATTAAAGCTTCCTTACCACATATCGTGTTAACACGCTACTAACTAAGCAGACTGTGGGGAAGCCGTTGAGTACCTCTTCTTTACGACAAAGAGTAGTCCGATTGCACCAATCAATGCAATGACAGCAAGAATGGCGATCGGGATTGTAATGGATTGCCAAGTTCCAAAATTGTCTCTGAACAAACTTGTAATAAGAGTTCCGAACACACCGGAGAAGTTCATACCAACAGTAATGATACCCATTGAAGTTGCTAGAGATTCTGGAGTCTTTGCAACGTCTGGTGCAACAGAGAAGCATGTTGGCGGGAATAGCTGGAAGATAAATCCAAGAATAACCATAAATGGAACTACCATACCAACATTTGGCATATTAAACATAGCCAAACTAGCTGCAGCAATGACTATAACAACAACCAGTATCAAAATTCCACGCTTTGGTTTTGAAACTTTGTTGATAATAAATCCAATCACCAATCCGCCTGCGAGCATCGCAATATTAGCAATACTTGATAAGAAGTTCGACTCCTCAAGCGAGACACCGAAGTCCTCTTGTAGATAAGTTGGATAATATGAGGAATACGCAGAGTTTGCATAACCGAATAGCAAGAAGCACAAAAGCAACATCCAGATTCCCACAGCTTTGAGGCCATCAGAAATCTTACCTGTATTCTTTGCATTGCCCTCTTGATCCTCAGACACAACATCTTCAACAAGCATATTGTGCTTAGCAGGAGGCATTTTTACGAAGAAGATTGCAAGAATCAACATTACGACAAGTGCTACTAAAGCGATGTACCAAACGCCTATAAATCCTAGGCTGGGAAGAACTAGTCCAGCGGAGTTTAGGATGATTAACATTCCAATTGGAACCCAAAGGCTTGAAATTCCATTTGGCAAACCGCGCTTGTTTGCAGGGAACCAAGCGGAAATCAAAAATGGTGTAGTTACACCCAATGCGCCGTAACCAAAGCCCTCAATAACACGTGAGACTAATAAGACTTCATATGTCGGAGCCATAATTCCAATAATGTTACCAACGATTCCGAAACCTAAAGTGATAAAGCATACAAACCTTGGACCAAGTTTTTGCATGATCATACCACCAGGTAACGACAGGATGAGCGAAACGATACCTACAGCATTCAACAGATTTCCAGCGCCGGTAGCATCAAGGCCATATGCTTCCATGATAGGCGTCATAACTGAAGTAACTTTAAACATGCTGATTGCAAATGCAACCTGACAAAACATGATAACTATCATTACAAGCCATGCTCTGCCCGGATTGTATGTTGCTTGACTCGTATTCACTTTACACTTCCTTCCCAATCTCTATAAAGATGTATCTATACACATCTTTACGCCCCTTTTTCTTTAAGGCCAATTAATCTATTTGTGTTCGTAAACTAACAAGTTATTTGAACTACCTTAAAGAA
>CAZLCK010000004.1:0-15623 GCA_964558235.1 uncultured Coriobacteriaceae bacterium | reverse complement strand
ACATTCGCATTACAAACTAATTACACTGCCTTTCATTCTACACAATTTTTCTACATTTTCTAGATAACTATTTATAGTTCGTAAGTATTTATATTTACTAAATGACGTAATTTGCCCAGTTGTAAAATTAAAAAGCCTTTTGATTTTACAAGATAATAAGGCGTTCTACATCTGAGGAATTGATTTAAAAAGAAATTGAAATGAGATAGCTTATTCAATAGAGCGTTCTTGAAGACCTCTAAGCCTGTACGACATCATGAGGTGTTCTCTGGTTTCTGAATCGTCTAAATCAACATCTTCTAACAGCTCAGTGATTTTTTTGACACGGTAGACCAATGAGTTTCTATGAAGGTTTAAATCGGTCGCTGTTTTAACAAGATTGCGCTCATGTCGAAGAAAAACCCATAGTGTAAGCAGATATTCACTGCCATGAGCTTTGTCATATTCAGCAAGAAAATCTATCGCTGGATGAACAATTTCAATATTGCTCGTTGAGGAGAGCAGGATCGAAAAAATATAGAACATTACCCCATAAGAATCCAAGATAGCCACACTTCCGGCAGAGCTTGATAATGCAACCTCTGTTTGCCCAACAGCCTCATGAACTCTTCTCCAATCAGAAAATCTCCAAGATAATCCAAATCTAAAACCGTTTTCCGAAGCAAGATCATTTAAATCTTTTTCAAGATCTGGATAGTCTACACAAAGAGCATACAGTTTTCCTTCTATATCGAAGCAACGACTTTTCTCTATTTTTGCCTGGAACAAAAAAGCTGCTTTGGATACTGCTAAAGAATTACCATAGACAATACGAAGAAGAACAAAGGTATCTCCACTATCCGCAAAGTCACTTTTCTGAGATTCAATCTCTTCTTCGGAAACCTCTTCTCCAGCTGCCAATCGCACAAAGAAATTCATCGTGTTTAAGAGGTTAAAATCCTCTACATGAAAACCAATCCATTTTTTGATAGCAATTGAAGCATCCTTGGACATCTCCAACAATTTGTAGCCGCTAGATTTCTGATCACAAAAAATAAGTAGGAAAAACTTAGATGCCCCGCCCTGTTTATCACTTATCTTAGCTAGATCAATGTCACAAAAGATCAGATTGCCACTCTTAGCAATCTCAACAAAAAATGGATTTCCCTGCGCCGCTTGTCTTTTCGAAACAAATACTAGGTCTTTAGAGAGCAGATCTAACATCTGCCAAGAGAGCCTGCCGTGGATTTTCGCATCATGCCACTGCTCCATTTTGCAATCAAAATCCGACTCGCTCATGGTGCACATCATATTGTTTCCATCGACTATCATCACCGGCATCTCTATTTTTTGGGAGATAAACTCGACGATCTCAAGTATAGAATCCGACAACACTAAATTTGTTAATTCTAGTTCCCAATCAAGGTATTCACCCATATCAGAGAGAATAATATTTGAGACCTCAAGAGATATGCAATCAGATAGCTCTATCGAAGCATCTTGGCACGAACAGATTACCCCGAAGTCTTTTTTGTCTTCGATATATAACGTATTGTCTAGCCGAGTTTGTTCTGATTGAGTTGAAACTCTTGAAAAACCGATCTGCTCGTAAGGAATAGACCTCTTAGTTATCTTCTTTTTCGCACAAAGCAAGGCCTCATAAGCTAGTTGCATTGTGTACATAGAGCACTCCTCACAAATTATGTTTTTGCTTTTGTCTGGCTCATAGCCTTTATCTGACTCATATAATTTAGATGTTACTATCAGCAGCTAGGCGATAATCGAGCAGAAGGCGCACTATTAGTAAATATTAGTAAAGGTGAGCCCTGCAAAAAAGCAAGACCCACCTTTAATTTTAAATGTCATCGCTACAACCAGCAGACAGATTAACACATCGCCACATCAAACGGCTGAACTCACAAACAGATAGGTAAAACCCAACTTAGAATCTACCAATATCTAGCGAGATCTGATATGCGGTTGAAGTTGCATTCAGGATATTTGCAGCAGAGACGCAGTCTCCAACGCTGTAGAACTCTTCAGCGCACTCTGAAAATGCATGCGCTTGATCAGTCAGTGGCTTTTGCCCGACAGCATAGACAACGGTATCAGCGGCTATTGTGTGCTCGCCGACGCCCTGCTCGTCAACGACTAGACCCTCATCGGTAACTTTCATAGCACGGGTGTTTAACTTAACCTCTAGTTGATCTGGGTATTTCTTCAGTTCCATAGCCAAAGCATCGCCATGAACTAATGGATAGCCTGCAGGAAGGCCCATAAGACCAGCCATACGAGTAGATGTCCCAGCAGCTTGTGGAGTTGCAGGAGTGCTACCTGTCATCTCGACGATGGTTGCTTTCTTACCGAGTCCAGCAAGATAGATACCAAGCTCAAGACCTACAAGTCCTCCGCCCATAATCGCTACAGTATCTCCAGCCTTGTCTGGGTTAATATAGACATCGTCAGCACAAAGTGCCTTTTCGATCCCTTCGATCGGCAAGACTAGAGGAACAGAGCCTAATGCAGCAATGATAACGTCGGCATTTTGCTTCTCAGCCCATTCAGGAGTCGCTTCAGTGTTTTTGTAAACTTCAATATTAGGATCACGCTCGACCTTGCCCGCCTGACGATTCAGATAGGTTTCAAGGTTTTGCTTAAATGGAACTTTCTCTTCACAAAGTAGGCAGCCGCCAAGTTTATCTGTCTTCTCAGCCAAAATGACCTTATGTCCTTGCTTGGAGCAGGTCAAAGCAGCTTGCATACCTGCTGGTCCACCACCGATGACCAAAACCTTCTTTTGGACTCGAGCTGGATTTGTAAAGATTGCAGTCTCCTCACGGCCAATCTCTGGATTTACTGCGCAATAGAACACACCATTGATTGTGGAGTTAGAGAAGCATTCAAAGCAACGCATACAAGGAGTGACCTCTTCTGGCTTGCCAAGGCGTGCTTTAAGTGGAATATCGGGATCTGAAAGAGATTGACGTCCCAAACATATAATGTCAGCCTGACCCGATGCTAAAACCTCTTCCATATGATCGAGATCAGTGAATGCTCCAACTGTAGCAACTGGAGTCTCAACATGCTTCTTAACATCAGCTGCATAGTGCAAGTTAACGCCATCCTCCATAAACATAGTCGGATGTGTATACAAAACAGCCTCTGCAATTTCATGGTGTCCAACAGAAACATGTATGATGTCGACATTGCCATCTAGCATCTTAGACATTGCGATTCCTTCATCGATGTCATAACCCCAAGGCAAAGTCTCAGAACCACTGAGGCGGAACTCAATAGGAATTCCACGGCCAACTTCTTTACGAATTCCCTCACACACAGCTAATGGGAAACGCATTCTATTCTCAACAGATCCGCCCCACTTGTCTGTACGATGATTGAATGTTGGAGACATAAATTGGCTAATCTGCCAGCCATGACCACCATGCAAAACAATGTGATTAAATCCGCATTGAACACAGAAACTTGCTGCATCTATATAATTTTGGATAAGAGCTTCGATTTGCTCATCATTTAATGCACGGACAATAGTTCCATCTTCACGAACCTTCTCGTCAGGTCCATATGCAATACCAGTATCTCCATCTGGATACATCGCAGTATTAGCATTTTCGCCACCATGACAAAGCTCGACAGCAGCAACTGCCCCATGACGTTTAATCGCTTGAGAGCATCTTCCGAGATTGACCTTTGAACGAAGATCTAGACCACGCATTTGAAATGGATGAGTGCGCCCATGATCTGGATCGATCATGAAATCTCCAACTGTGACTGAAGAAAAGCCTCCCATTGCCTTACGCTCATAGAAATAACATCCCTGCTCAGTTAAAAATCCCTCAGCAGTAAGTCCTGGGTAGTCTTGTGGTGAAGAAAATAAACGGTTGCGATAGACGTTTTTTCCAAGCTTAATTGGCTCGTTTAGCTTGGGATACTTGAGTTTACTCATAAGCCCTCCTATGTTATCTCCCCTTCAACTCGCCATAATTTTGACGACAGCTCTGGTTGAATTATAAGTAATTGAATTATAAGTTTGATTAAAAGATCAAACAATTAAAAAAATTAGCATATTTAAATTCAATATTTTCATAAGAAAACAAGAGATATAAAACACATTTAAATAAAAGACACTTAAATTAAGTAATGCAAAAAAATGTTGCTCGACGATAGACCTTTCTTTCATCGAGCAACATTGTAAAAGCTACTAAGTTTTTCTAGCAGCTAAGCTTAAGGCTAGATGGACTCCATCTCAGTTCTTGCGATGAGATCGTCCTTAGCCTCCTCAGAGATCTCAACGAAGTATGCAGAGAATCCAGCGATACGAACGACAAGATCCTTGTACTCCTCTGGCTTCTCACGAGCTGCTTTCATCGTTTCGGTAGAAACGATGTTAAGCTGCATCTCCATACCCTTCATATCAACCAGGTAGGTTTTCATGACATCTACAAGCTTTTTCTTCGAATCCTCAGAGTTAACAGCGCTTGGATGGAACTTCATGTTAAGAAGCATTCCATTGGAGAACCTACTGGAATCAAGATGTTCAACAGAACTAAGGACAGCAAGAGGTCCATTGATATCGCGACCTTGAACTCCAGAGATTCCATCGGAGAAAGAATCTCCAATGTAGCGTCCATCGGGCCCTGCATAGCTCATTCCACCGAACATAACGTGAGCGGTAACGGGATATGCGCCGGCATGGAATGTTCCGTTGTAAGCTTCCTTGCCATTGAATGCGTCGGCGAATACATGTGCTCCATAGGCACCGAGTTCATCGACGTACTCATCGCCATTTCCATAATGAGGAACTTCATTGAGGATCATTGCATGGATCTCTTCGGCGCGCTCACTACCCTGCCAGTTTGCCATCATCGCATCGTAGAACTCACGAGTAGTAACCTTCTTGGTATCAAAGCATAGATACTTAATCGCTGCTAAACCATCAGCGACATTACCAACGCCAATCGCTGCGATTCCAATGTTGGTATACTTAGCTCCACGATTCATTACATCACGACCAGACTCCATGCATCCCTCAATACCAGCGGAAGCAATTAGTACTGGTTGATTCCAACGCATGACATACTGGAAGCTAGAGACGTTATCGACATGCCATTGAGCAAAGAACTCAACTTGCTTACGATATGCCTGTTTGACCTCTTCGAAGGATTCCATCTCATATAGATATCCAGTTGGTAGACCGGTCTGAGTAGGTTCTGGAGCACCTGGGAATCTCATCGGATTGATACCATTGTTGATCGCCATAAGTAGTGCATTTGGAATTAAGAAGTAAGACTCTGTTCCAGTGCCACCACATTGCGGCCACTCCATGCCGCATCCTGCAGGCTCAACACATCCTACTAGACCATAGTTACGCGCATCTTCAATGGACAGGCCTCGCTTTTGAAGTGCTGGAATTATTGCGGCATCACTCTCAAATGTTGGAACGCCACCACAACGACGGGTTGTCTCAATAGCAGCCTGCCATAGTTCATCGGGAGTTCCCTCATGTACGCGCAAAGATAGTGGAGGCGAATGTAGAACTAACCTAGCAGATGCTTGTAAAACCATGTAGGTAACATCATTTGTCGCATCCTCACCGCGGCTATCAACACCACCAAGTGTTACGAGCTGACCAGAGGTATAACCTGGACCTGAACGTGTTGGCATATAGCCCCAAGGCTTATTTTGTTCGGCGATCTTTAGAATCAAAAAGTCGATTATCTCCTGACCTTCTTCAGCTGTGATAAGGCCATCCTTGAGATCCTTTTCATAGTAGCGACCCAGATATTGGTCGATTCTACCGAAGCTGGTTCCATGAAGCTGTGCATCTAGAGTGACAAGCATTTGATAGAAAAATACACATTGTGCAGCCTCAAAGAATGTACGAGCAGGATGAGCTGGTACCCAGGCCATAGTTTCGGAGATCTTCTCTAGCTCTGCCTTACGAACAGGATCACTACACTCAGCTGCTTTTTCAGCAGCAAGTTGTGAGTAACGATTTGCTAGATTAATCGCACCTTCAAGAGTTACAGAGATTCCACGATAGAAATCATACTTATCGATATCTGGACCAATTCCACGCTCATCCATCTCTGCCATACGCTGATCTGCCTCTTCTTTGATGGAGAGCAAACCGCGATCTAGGACCTTTTGATGTCCAACGATAAAGTGACCAACTGGAGATTCGCATGGAGGCATATGGCCATAGGTAGTAACAAAATTATCAGCATGCGGCATATATCCCGGAGGCATGTAGGCCTGAACCATCTTTGATGTTGCGTTTTCGCACCAATAATCTATGGTATCTAGAACATATTGTTTGTCTTGTTCGTCTACGATGTATGGGTCAATGTCACGAGTAGAGATTGTTCCATCACCAAACTCCTGCTTGATCCAATCTCCAGCGTTCTCAGGAAACATTGCTGCACCTCTATATGTAGGTGCATGTCCACCAACAATCATCTCATGGTCATGGATATCAATCTCGAGATTATCGCATATATATTTGTATACATACGCCCTCTTGAGAACACCATTGAGTTGTTGATTGTTTTGATAGAACTCTGTCAGCAATTTGTAACGACTTATGCTGATGGCGGGCTCTGTTGTCCTGTATAGCTCACGAATATGCTGAATTCGCTCGCTAATAGGCTTGAGCTCATACATGTCTTTCACTCCCTTTCCGATTAAGAAAGATATCGCAGCTTATGCGCATCTTGATGTGAAGATAAATTTATTTCTTCACTTTTTACAATTTTTCTTGCGCTTAATATAGCATTTTAATCTGAGCTTTGACATGTACACAAAACCCACATTTTTCATGGATTCAAAATGTCTATGTCATACTAATCTTTTTACACAAGAATTTTTCTAAAAAGAGTTCACAATGAAGGGCACATCAAAAAGTCACTAGAATGGATGAGCCCTAACGAGTATAGAAGGAGCCTAGGCTTGACAGCCTAGACATGTCCAAGAAAATGTTCACGCCCCTGTTGTGTGAAATCACACTATAGCTGTTGTATGAATTGCTATTCAAAAAGATGTTATTTAAAAAGGGGCAGACACTCGACAGGTTCTCTTAGCTCAACCACCACTTCACAACCGCTCTCGTAGACTATCCCACCAGGTATACGCAGGGTTGCATTTGCGATGATTCCATCTCCTGTTAGATGTGGACCGCGTCCAGGACCACCTAAAGGCATAGCAACATAGGAGTCATCTTCTTTTCGATAAACTACTACGCCCATGAAAAAGTCGAAATCAACATGAGCTGAAGCCTTTTGCAAAAGCGTAACCTTTAGCGTATCTGGAGCGGGAGTTGGACAATGCATAAACTTGTTCACAAGCGGACGCACATACCATAGAGCGCCAAGTTCAGCTCCACCCGATGGACCTACGAGACCAACGATAGGAGTTTCATTAAATGCAATGGTAAAACTTGTGTGTTTACCAGGTCCATGCGCGACCTCATGAACCAAAACTTCTCCCAATCCTTCTAAAACCTCGATCGCATGGTCTTTTTTTCCCTTGGAAGATCCTGCGTTTAAGATAACGATATCGCATGTTTCTACAGCCTGTTTTACAACGCTAGACAAGTAATCGACATCGTCAGGAATTATCGGCCACACTACGGGTTTTGCACCCCACTGCTCAAGCATCGCTGATAAAGAGATACTGTTGCTCTCCACGTTCCTACCGTCTTGCAAAGGGACCATGGCTGACACCAACTCATCCCCAGTCGGAATAATCCCCACACGAGGACGTTTAAAAACCTCTACCAATCTCACACCAGCAGATGCCATAAGACCAAGATGAGTTGGACGAAGCACGGTATTAGCAGCTATTAAAAGCTGCCCTGTTTGCATATTTGTACCAGCAGCGACAACATTATCGCCAGGTGCAGTGGGCGGCTGCAAAATATGCAACCGCCCCTCTTCGTCAAACGAGACATCCTCTATAAGAGTAACGGTATTAAATTCCGAAGGGATGGCCACACCTGTGTTGCTAAAGCAGAAATCCGAGCCCTCGACCCATCCTGTGCAATCACCGCCGCATAACTGATAGTCTTCGAATCGATAGGCAATTCCATCCATTCTGCTCGCATCACGACACGGCAGAGTATTAACGGCATACACATCTCGTGCGAGCACCCTTCCCGCCGCATTAAGAGCGCTTATAGTCTCGCAAGATCCTGGAAGCTTTGAGCGATCCAAGACTAGCTCGATCATCTCTTCTCTTGTCGGTTCGTGAGAACATCCCATTGTTATTCCTACTCTGTTGGTCCAGAAGCACCAGACATCATCTGTTCGTATAGCTCATCCGTTAGCTCGTAACCATACCAGGTGCTGTAAAAGTCTGTGACGTATTCTTGGATATCAATGTCGGTCAATAGATCTGGATATACTTGCTGGGTAAACCACACGATCTGAATAGCAAACTCAGGTCCGAACTTCTCCCACTTCATAACGCCTTGTGGGTTCGCAATGACGTTTCCATCTGCGACTGCTGTCAAACTCTGCCAAGCTGCATCTGAGAAAATCGTCTCTAGGGCAACCTCTTGGTTGGTTCCTCCCACGAGAATATAGTCGGGATCTGCTGCTACTATCTCCTCCATGCTGATCTCTACATCCCCACCTTCGACGAGATCTACAGCTATATTGTCAACGCCACAGATATCCATCCATGTCTGGGTAATATAGTTGGCACCGCAAGTTGCATAGGGGCTTTCACTGTGCTGAGCAGAGTTGTAGTAGAGACTAATACGATCATCATCGGATAAAGTTGATGTTGCTTCGGTGACAATCTCGACCATCTCATCGAGAAATGCGCAGTATTCCTCGGCCTTAGCTGTAGCGTCACTTCCGAGAAGTTCTCCCATCTTGAGCGTAAACTCCTCGAGTGCTTCCACTGACTCTTGATCTCCCAGCATGCATACAGCGGGCACACCTGCTTCGCGTAGCGATTCTGCTGTATCAGAGCTTGAGGTGATAACTACATCAGGATCCATTGCAAGAAGCTCCTCGGCAGTAGCATCACTAGCAAACGCCGTTACCTCCATTAAGCTAGGACATGCAGCTGTAAGCCATCCCCAGCTGTTTTGAACTGCAGCAAGAGTTCCTATGATAGTGTCGCCCTCGCCTAAGAAGACTTGCATGGCGGTACTGGCAGGCCATAAGTGAATGACCGACTCGATCTCGACAGGTAGTTCAACCTCTGCTCCAGTAAGGTCGGTAAACACCCTAGTATCAGAATCAGCCTGCTCTGAAGTTGTGGAACTAGAACACGCAGATAGCATAAATAGCGATAAAATAACCACAACGACTATCGCCATTACAGGCAAAATTCTACTTCCAAACCTACGCTTGCTTCGAATGACTTTTGCCATCCCTTACTCCTTTCTGTTCTACATTTTTTTCATCCATACCCTCCCACGGCAATCCATCTGCCAAAGGAAGACAAAGACAAGCATCCCTGCCAATTTCATCTACATGAATGATCTCGGCATCTATGTTGTAAAGCCGCCTCAATGACTTGGATGTCAGCAATTCGTCAGTCTTTCCAAATTCGAACTTCCCATCGCATAACATCCCCAGATATCCACCGGTAAGAAGCGGCGAGTCGGGCTGATGTGTTGTTGATATAACCGTATAGCCAGCTGAAACCATCTTGACCATTAAACTAAGCACGCGATATTGGTTGCCATAATCTAGGTGATTTGTAGGCTCATCAAACAAGATAATCTGACTTTTTTGAACAAGAGCCCTCGCAATCTGAACCTGTTGGCGCTCGCCTCCACTTATCTGTTGAAAGTGTTTATCAGCCAGATGTGCGATGTTTAGTAACTCTAAAGTCTCATCGACTATCTCGTAGTCCACATGGCTCGGTGCACTAAGAGTCTTGAGGTGAGGAGCTCGACCCATGACCACGTAATCACGAACTTCAAAGGAACACGTATTATTCTGGATCTGAGGTACATATGCGACGCGACGTGCAAGCTCCATACGAGTTAGATTACTGATATCATCCCCTTGTATTCGCACCACACCAGAGGTGGGATGAAGCTGTCGAACAATACAATTCATCAAAGTGGACTTGCCAGAACCGTTCGCGCCAAGTATCTGTAACATATCCCCAGGCTGAAGCTGAAACGTTACATCGGAAAAGAGCTCGGAGCTCTTGGAGTAAGAAAAGGAGAGCGCCTCGACACTAACTGATGAGTTTTCCGCATGTAATCTGCTCATCGTATCGTCTTCCTCTGTGCGATCAGAAGTACAACGAAAACAGGTGCGCCAACGAATCCAGTGATGATGCTAAGAGGAATTTCGGATCCTGTAAGATTACGAGCTATCCAGTCCACCGCAATCATCATGATTGCGCCTGTCAGAAGCGCTGCCGGAAGCACATGCCGATTGTCCTCTCCTACCATCAGACGTGCAAAATGTGGGGTTATAAGTCCCACCCAACCTATCGTTCCGCTAAGGCAGACTGCACATGCTGTAAGTAGCGTAGAGAAGAAAATACAGACTCCTCTCATAACCGTCACATTAACTCCCAAAGAAGAGGCTTCAGAGTCGCCCAAAGACAAGATATTAATGCGCCATCTCAAGAGCAGTAACACGACTAAGGCGATAATTATGACGGGAATAAGTGCTATGAGCATTGTGCGATCTATTCCGACAAAACTTCCCATTGTCCAATACACAATGGAAGCAAGTTCTTCATCGGGATCTGCAACATATTTCATAATCCCAAAAACAGCATTCATGAATCCCGCAACCACAACTCCAGCGAGAATCAGCATGAGAATACTCTCGTTTCTTAAAAGCTTTGGAATCCGAGTAGCCAAAAAGACCGCGAAAAGACCGAACACAAGAGCAAGCAACTGTGTCATCAGATTCCCTGCATGTAGAAGAATGGAGATGGAAGCTCCAACACAGGCGCCTGCAGACACACCTAGCAAATCAGGAGAAACTAGAGGATTTTTGAAAATACCTTGATAAGTTGCGCCCGATACTGCCAACGCCGTCCCTACCAAAATCCCAGCAATCACACGCGGAAGGCGAACATTAATGACAACGTTTTCCATCGCATCCGTCCACGTCTGCTCTATAGGAAAGGCCTGTCCGACAAGAATGCTTAATACTTGATCGAAGGGAACTTGAAATCTACCTAATGCTAAAGAGAGTATTACTACCGCAAAAAGAGCGATAACAAGCAGAACAAACACTAAATGTCTTCTCGACAAAATCGTGTTCACACCCCCTCTTTTTTAGAAAATCACACAAACCCCATTATTCTGTAGGAAGAATAATATATCAAATGTTGTCCTCGTTTCATAGGAAATTTGAGCAGATTACACTCTATATTGGCAAAGTGAAGACTGTGGAGTTTTAAAAGGCTATCTTGAAAGTTACATGGCGACAAGAAAATGGGGCACTGGCCCATATCAATGCCCCGAGACTGAACAAACTTTTTGTCCTACAAGCCGCTGCCGAGTGCGCTAGGGACTCATCAGACGATGAAGTTCAGTTAATTGTTGACGAAGGCCGCTGCCGAGTGCGCTAGGGACTCATCCCCCATTAGAAACGTACTATGCTCGGCGCACCACAAAACAAAAGAGCCGCTCAACCATTTAGATGATTTACGGCTCTTTTTGTTTTGCTTATCTTCTGCGAGTACAATCGTTTTTGATATACAAGCAGGCTTAAACTATCTATCTTTCAATTGTCATTAAACACTATGACTAGATAGACTCCATCTCAGTTCTTGCGATGAGATCGTCCTTGGCCTCCTCAGAGATCTCAACGAAGTATGCAGAGAATCCAGCGATACGAACGACAAGATCCTTGTACTCCTCTGGCTTCTCACGAGCTGCTTTCATCGTATCGGTAGAAATGATGTTAAGCTGCATCTCCATACCACGCATATCTGTCATATAAGTCTTGATAACATCTGCAAGCTTTTTCTTTGAATCTTCAGAGTTAACAGCGCTTGGATGGAACTTCATGTTAAGAAGAGTTCCATTTGGGAATAGCATGGTATCAATGTGGGAGACGGAGTTAAGAACAGCAAGAGGCCCATTTACATCGCGGCCTTGAACAGCGCCAATGCCATCGGAGAATGGGTCGCCAGTGTAGCGGCCATCAGGACCAGCATAGCTCATGTTGCCAAAGATAACGTGAGCAGTTACTGGGAACAATGCTGGTGTCCACGTTCCGTTGTAAGCTTTCTTACCATAGAACGCATCGGAGAAGACCTTAACGCCCCAGGCGCCAAGTTCGTCCACATAAGGATCGCCATTTCCATAATGAGGAACCTCGTTGAGAATCATTGCATGAATCTCTTCGGCGCGCTCACTACCCTGCCAGTTTGCCATCATCGCATCGTAGAACTCACGAGTAGTAACCTTCTTGGTATCAAAGCACAGGTACTTAATTGCTGCTAAACCATCGGCCAGATTGCCAACACCGATTGCAGAGATTCCACATCCAGTATATTTTGCACCCTCATTCATAACATCTCGGCCAGACTCCATGCAGCCCTCAATTGAGGCAGAGGCAATGAGTACAGGCTGATTCCAACGCATGACATATTGGAACATGTCTGAACAGGTCATTTGCCACTTTGCAAAGAACTCGACTTGGGTCCTGTAAGCTTGTTTAACCTCTTCGAAGGATTCCATCTCATAGAGATATCCAGTAGCTGGGCCAATCTGTGTTGGCTCAGGAGCACCTGGGAACTGCATTGGATTTATACCATTGTTAATGCCCTCGAGTAATGCATTTGGAATCAAGAAGTAAGACTCAGAGCCGGTATTTCCACACTGAGTCCAGTCAGTCCCATTTCCACCGGGCTCAACGCAACCGACGATGCCGTAATTTCGTGCATCCTCCAAAGAAAGACCTCGTTTTTCTAGCGATGGGATGATTGCCTCATCAGAAACAAATGTTGGGACACCACCAACGCGGCGTGTGGTCTCAATGGCAGCTTCGAATAATTCAGCTGGAGTATCCTCATGAATACGCAAAGATAGAGGAGGTGAATGCAAAACCAATCTAGCAGATGCTTGCAAAATCATGTAGGTAACATCGTTCGTTGCATCGTTACCATATTCATCGATTCCGCCAAGTGTGACATTTTGTCCAGATGTATAACCAGGGCCCGAACGAGTAGGACCATATGCCCATGGCTTATTTTGCTCAGCAATCTTTAAGATCATGTGATCGAGTATCTCTTGACCTTGCTCAGCTGTAATTAGACCATCCTTGAGATCCTTCTCATAGTAGCGGCCTAGATATTGATCGAGTCTACCGAAACTGGTGCCATGAAGCTGTGCATCAAATGTAACTAGCATTTGATAGAAGAACACACACTGACAAGCCTCGAGGAATGTAGTTGCAGGATATGCAGGAACGCGAGCCATGGTCTTAGAGATTAGCTCAAGTTCGGCCTTACGCTCAGAATCGGTACAAGCAGCAGCCTTTTCAGCAGCGAGCTGCGAGTAGCGGTTGGCAAGATTGATAGCACCATCTAGTGTAATGGAGATTCCACGATAGAAGTTGTACTTATCAACAATGTCACCTGTAAGTCCTGCCTCCTCAAACTCAGCTACCTTTCTGTCAGCCTCTTCTTTGATCGACAGAAGCCCACGATCCAAAACTTTTTGGTGGTTTGGAATAAAATGGCCTACCGGAGAGGTAGAAGGATCAAATGGCATCCAAGTGGTGATCATTGAACCCATATGAGCCCAGTAGCTCTTTGGTATATATTCTTGAACCATGCGGCTTGTTGAGTTCTCTACCCAAAAATCAACAGTGTCAGCAATGTATTGACGATCATCTGGGTCGACAATATAAGGATCGATGTCACGCGTCATAATCATGTCGCTGTCGACAAATTCTTCCTTAATCCATGTGCCACCATTTTCTGGGAACATAGCAGCACCACGAAATGTTGGAGCATGATTCCCAACAATGAGTTCATGATCTTCGATGGCAATCTCAAGATTGTCACATAGATATTTGTAGCACTCCGCCCTCTTAAGAATTCCATTTAGCTGAGTGTGGCTTTTGTAAAACTCCGTGATGAGCTTATAGCGGCTGATATTAATTTGAGGTTGAGTTGTGCGATACTTGTCGCGAATCATCTCGATGCGCTCACTCATCGGTTTAAGCTCAAACATCACGCCTCCTTCTTATTACCTTACGCTGAAAAACTGTCATTTTGCATAAAAGCTGTCTTAGAGCTTCTCTTCAGCATCTAAAACGATTCAGTCTTTCTGCAAACTCTATATGATCATTTTGATTATACGAATTTAAATAAATTTGAATATTATTAAACTTTTCTTCTTTACCGAAAATTTTTCGATAGCCAATTGTTTAGAGCTCCAATTTCATTCCGTCTAAGCTTGTTTTACATCTTGTATGACTTAGCTTAGATTTAAGCTCTTCTAAGGTCATAGGCTCATCAAATTGCATTGAAAGATGTGTTAGAAACGCTTGTCCAACATTAAGCTCATCAGCTAGCTCTATAGCAGAATCGATATCAAGGTGGCTTTCTTTCATCCAGTTTCGACAAGTAAATGTAGCATCGATGATTAGAGTGTCGATGTTTTGCAGACGTTCTAATGTCTCATCAATTGGCCTTGAAGTATCGGGAAGATACCCTACTGTATGCTTTCTATTGTTGTGCGAATATTGCTCGGGAACTTCGATCAGATATCCCAATGCACCCGGGCAATGCTTCGCTGGAATCGGAGTATAGGTAATGCCATCGTGGATCTGGCTTTCCCACTCAACACTTTCTTTTATCGAAAGAACGTCGGACATAAAGTCATAGTGTGTTTTTAAGTAGCTAGCAGTTTGATGATTACAATAGATTTCGATGGGCCTTTTTGAACGCAGCCTTGAGTAATACTCCAGTTGAGGCAGTCCACCGATGTGATCAAAGTGCTCATGAGTAAAAAGCACCCTATGAATATCCATAATGCCTTCGCGTCTAAGTTGTATATGAACATCGGGAGTTGTATCTATTAGAGTGGTCTCGCTTCGAATGACTGCAATACTAGAGCATGTACGTCTAGCCTCGGGATTTTCTTCCGCTTCTTTGCAGGCCTTGCAATCACAATAATATGTCGGAACACCTGTGGAAGCTCCCGTGCCCAAAAAGACTAGAGTTGCTTTAGCATTCTGTGGATCTTTAGCCTTCTTTTCGATCTCTGGGTTTATAAAATGCTGTGATTGATTGATCTGCTTCCAACTCATTTGATCTTCCAACTCCACTCATAAAACTTGATACCTATTACTTGCGATTGTTCTTGTTTTTTATATGGCCTCCACCTTGGTTTGACCTACCTTTATTGTTGTACGTGCTATTTTTGAAATTGCTCTTCTTTGAACGCCTAATTACAAGTAGCGCAATTAGCAACAAAGCTACACCGATTAAACAACAGACCAGCACAACAATTAGCCAAATATTATAATCAGACACTACAGGAACCACTTATTCCCCTTACATCCAAGCTAATAAATAATTTAACTATTAGATTTTAAACTATAGAGGATTAGCGACCTATATATCTACATCGACTGGTATTCGCTAGGCTATCTTGAATACAGCATTTTCTATGG
>CAZLCK010000003.1:49022-58340 GCA_964558235.1 uncultured Coriobacteriaceae bacterium | reverse complement strand
TAGATAAAGATTTGGTTATTACAAAGTATTATTTTAAACGTTTTTTCAAGTAATCCAAGCTAGCTAAACCCCTCTTTCGCTAATGCAAGCTAAAACCGCAATGAAGGAGATTCCGCTTTCTACTGTTTTAAGCTTTTAAGGTTTTAAGGTTACCCAAACCGCATACCTTTGCAAAAAGCAGGCGCTTAAAAGCTAATAGAGCCCTCTCCTGTACGAGAGATTGTCTTAATAAATTGCACAGAATTTGACGATGCGCTCATAACAACTGCATCGGTAGAGACATAATCTGAAGTGATCTTAACGCCTTTTACCATCTCGCCATCTGTTACACCACAAGCGATAAATGCAACGTCATCGGTTCTAACCAAATCGTCCATCGTCAAAAGACCATCGACATCAACCTCAGCTGTGGCTAAAGCGCGTTGACGCTCCTCTTCGGTTCTCCACTGAAATCTTCCTTGGAACTCACCACCAACAGCCTTAAGACCAGCGCAGGCTAAAACACCCTCAGGTGAGCCTCCAGCACCCATATAAAGGTCGATACCTGTGTGGTCAACAGCCGTGGCTATTGCGCCAAAAACGTCACCGTCGTCGATTAAACGCACTCTAGCGCCCGTCTCGCGAACAGCTTGGATTAATCCCTCATGACGATCGCGCAATAAGATACAAACATTAACCTCACGAACATCCTTGCCTAACGCTTTTGCAACTGCTCTTACATTTTCTTCTGGGCTCTTGTCGATATGAACAAGACCCTTGCACGCTGGACCAGCTGCAATCTTATTCATATAAGTATCTGGAGCAAATAGAAGACCCCCACGTGGAGCAATAGCAATAGTAGTTAGAGCATTTGGGCGATTATATGCACAAAGATTTGTTCCCTCTAGAGGATCAACAGCAATATCGATCTTTTCACCACCGCGTCCAAGTTCCTCGCCAATATAGAGCATAGGGGCTTCATCGCGCTCACCCTCTCCTATAACGATTCTGCCTGAGAAATCCATTTCATTAAAGGCTTCCCTCATGGCAGTAGTTGCCGCTTGGTCGGCTGAAACCTTGTCGCCGCGTCCATTCCAATCAGCAGCAGCGATCGCTGCCTTTTGGGCCACGCGAAGAACATCCATGACATGAGATTCCTGCATAAGTAGCTCCTTTGCTTGCAACTAAAAAGCATCCATAATCTGTTATATTCGCTAAACAATAAAACATCCAACTGTTTAAGGCGATTCTAGCAGAAAACCCACTAACAAACGCGCTCTAATACAGCGATAAAGTGAACATCTGGGCCATTTGGTACAAGAGAATTTTGTACATAGTCCATCTCTCCAATTTTTTGTATACGATAGTTTTTCCCCTGTTCACATTCCAAAAACGCTGCTATAACATCGGTATTCTCTTCTTTAAAAACTGTACAGGTTGAATAAACAATACTTCCGCCAACTTCGATTCTTGGCGAGACACTTTTAAGCATCTCAAGGCCTAGACCAGCCATCATAGTAATATCAGAAGGTTCAAGCTTCCAGCGTATCTCGGGATGGCGTCTAAGAGTTCCAAGACCAGAACATGGAGCATCTATCAAAGCCTTTTTAAATGTTTTAGGCAGGCCACCTATAGCGTCCAAATTAGATGCATCACCTTCAAATGTGTAGATATTTTTAACTCCAAATTGTTCGAGTCGTTGCTGTAAAACCTTGGATTTAAACCCATGAATATCAACGCAATAAATTTCTCCCTGTTTTGAGTAAGTCTTATTGGCATTGCTTTGTAAAAGTATTGTTTTAGTGCCACGACCACTCCCAATCTCTAAAAAATAGCCCTCTTTTGGAGGAGTCGCAGCTAGAGCTGTCAACTGGGCAGATGCATCTGTTATCAGAAGAGTACCATCACCTATAAGCTCACTTTTAAGTAGAGCTGCAGGCTCTCCAATTTTGATACATCCTCTGTTTTTAGGACCTAATATAGCTGGTTTTGCTCCAATTTCCTCCAAGCGTTGCATTGCTTGATCCGTAGTGGATTTAAGTGAATTTATAGCGACAAACATAGGTGATGGGTCGCTAGAAGTAAGCATAAAAACGACTGCCTTATCACGACCTAATTCAGCAATCAACCTATCTGCCATCCAATAAGGAAAGCCAGTTTTTCTTGCTAGTGCATCGTCATCAACATTTGGATCTCCCCAAGGAAAATACCTAACATCTTGTGCAATACGTCGCAAAATCTTATTTCCAACACCAGAGGCGCGCAAGGCTACGCTTTTAACGAGCTCCACACCCTGATCGACTACAGCGTGATCCTGCTTTCCTAAAAATGCCAACTCATAAGTACTGATTCTTAGCGCGTCACGCACATCTGGTTTAATATCATTTGGAGAGTTAAGATTACGATCGATTATCTCATCGAGAGTACCCCAAACGCTCACAACGCCAGTACTTAAAAGTTCTGCAAAAGCTTTGTCGTTTTTAGAGATGCCTTTAGCTTTTCGAATTACTGATTCGATAGTGTTTTGGACATAAGAGTTTCTAACCCTCACCTGTGAGGTAACTTTTAGTGCTAATGCTCTAGCTGGACTCAAAACACTCATGCAAGTGGCTCCCATTTAGCCTCTTTAGATAAAATACTATGGATTCCTGCAGCAAATTCCTGTGCATCCATCTCACGCTTACCGTCGGGCTTAATTTTTTTAACTTCAAAGATGCCATCAGCTGTGGTAAGAAAAAGTCTTTTATCTTTGTAGATAACCTCCCCTGGCGCTAGGCTATCACTTTGGATCTCGCTATCTTGTTTAAAACGTGGGATATCTGCACTTATAATGGAGCACGGTCTTGTGCATACTATCGCCTTTGCGGGCGCATGATCACTTGATGCTCTAACTTTTCTGCAATTAACCTCCGCGCTATCGGCAGGGTTTAACCTAAGCTCAGCTTTATGAATTTTCTTTGCATAGGTAGCATTATCGTGATTTTGATCAATCCAAATGACCTCGCCAGATATAATTCTTGGCAAAGTCTCCAATAAAGCCTCTGCACCAAGTTTAGCGAGCGCCAAAGTTAGAGCATGCCTATCTCGAATTCCAGGTGAGATTGACTTTTTCAAGCACCACGGACCGCTATCTAATCCCTCCTGCATCTTCATGATACTGATTCCAACTTCAGAATCTCCCGCCAAAATGGCGCGCTCAATTGGGGCAGCACCTCTCCAAGTTGGTAAAAGTGAGGCGTGAATGTTAATGCATCCATACTTTGGAATTTCCAAAACCTCCTTGGGTAAAATCACCCCATAGGAAGCTACGACGATCAGCTCTGGATTCATCTCACGCAAAAGCTCGATCGTTTTTTCGTCACTAAAATCCTTAGGCGTCTCTACTCTAATACCATGTTGTAGACAGAACTCTTTCACAGGAGATGGGCGCAGTGCCTTTCCTCTACCCGATACTGTGTCTGGTCTAGTAAAAACGCACACAACTTCGAAAGTCGGTACACGTGATAACAATTGCAGTGCTGGAACAGCAAAATTTGGTGTTCCCATAAAGACAACTCTTGTCATCTTGAAAATGGTCTCCTAAAGATTTGAATGTTTTTTTGATTTAGTAACTCTACGCAGTGGTTTGACCGGGAGCCGCTCCAGCGGCGATGGCAGCCTTATATTCTTCGAGCTTTGCAATCCTATCCATAACATTGAGATGTTCTAGCATGGTAATTCCATGAAGATGATCGATCTCATGCTGAAGGCATCGTGCCAAAAAACCTTCGGCATCTATCTCAAACTCATCGCCATTTAGATCTTGTGCAACAACGAAAGCCTTTTCTGGTCTAACAACGCTAACGGTAATTCCTGGGACAGATAGACACCCCTCTTCGTCTATAACTTCTTCGCCAGATGTGTTTTCTATCCTTGGATTGATGAGATAGATAGGATTTTTCTTTTCTTGGCCATACTCGATGTCGATTACGACAATCTTTTTAGAGACGCCGACTTGTGGGGCAGCGATACCACAGCCATTTGAGTTATACATTATCTTCGACAAATCCTTGACGAATTGTTCTAGATCGGGCTCTGCCTTGATATCCACATCCTCGCACTCTTTACGAAGTATAGGATTAGGGACTGTGACGATCTCCACGTCTGACTCCTCTCGGCAAAGCTAAGAATAATGCTTTATGAATGTCTATTAGTTAGGTTTGTCTACTAGTCAGGTACTAGTTAGGTTTATTTTAGTTGCTTGCGTCTTAGTTTAGAACAGATCTACAGGATCACAATCGGCAGCAACACTAACATGCTCGGTACGATGACGCCTATTTAAGATATCAGATACTAACGCAGGTAGATCTGCATTTGGCGAGCCTTTTAAAACGATATGCCATCTCCACACACCACGCAATTTTGAAAGCAAGCAAGGACTTGGACCTAAGATTTCGAAGTTTGGATCATCGATATAACTAGTTTTATTCCTTAACTCTAACGACAGATCTTCGGCGGTCTTTGCGACCTCTTCATCTTTTGATCCCCAAATCAAGATATTGAGCAGGCGTCTATAAGGTGGATAGCCCGCCTCTTTTCTTAGTGGAAGTTCTGCTTTTAAAAACATCTCTCTGTCATGCACCGCCGCAGCTTTGATAGCTGGGTGGTCGGGCCAATAAGTTTGAACGATGACCCTGCCTGGTTTATCGGCTCTTCCAGCACGTCCTGCCACCTGCTCGATTAGCTGAAACGTCCTCTCTCCCGCCTTAAAATCTGGCAGCTTGAGCGTTGTATCTGCTATTAGAACTCCCGCTAATGTAACATCTGGAAAATCTAATCCCTTTGCAATCATCTGAGTTCCAAGCAAAACTCCGCCTTTGGCTGCAGCAAACTCGTTTAGAAGTTTTTCATGCGCGCCTTTTTTGGATGTAGTGTCGGCATCCATACGAATAATTGGAACATCTGAGCCGAGTAGTGCCTGAATTTGATCGAAGGCAAATTGAGTGCCCGGACCTAGTTGCCTTAAATATGGGCTTTGACACTGTGGGCATCGTGGTAGAACAGGCTCTTTATGCCCGCAATGATGACACATCAAAAAGTTTTCTCGATTTTTGTGCCCACCATGAAAAGTCAAAGATGTCGAACATGATGGACATTCCGGCACAAATCCACACTCTCTGCAGAGCAAAAATGATGCAAATCCGCGGCGATTCAAAAGAAGAACGGACTTTTGATGCTTTCGCGCATTTTCTAGCAGAGCCTCTGAGAGCGCTCTTGAGAGCATCGAGCGATTCCCATCTGAAAACTCTTTAGCCAAATCTACTATCTCTACAGTAGGTAGCTCTCTTCCACTTGCTCGCTTAGGGAGTATAACTTTTTTGTACCGACCAATTTCGCAATTATGTAAAGTCTCAATTGAAGGACTTGCAGAACCCAAAACGAGTGTAGCCCCTCTGGCTTTAGCAATCTTAGCCGCAACCTCTCTTGAATGATATCTCGGTGACGATCCCTGCTTATATGAGGACTCATGTTCCTCATCGATAACTATCAATCCTAAGTTTTGAAGTGGCGCAAATAGAGCAGAGCGCGCTCCTACAACAACCCTGGCCTTGCCTTCTCTTATCAATGACCACTGATCAAAACGTTCACCATATGAAAGCCTCGAATGTAAAACGGCGACAAGATCTCCAAATCTCGATCTAAAACGACCTACAGTCTGAGGTGTCAAAGAGATCTCAGGAACTAATACACATGCGGTCTTTCCAGCTGCGATCACCTCAGATATTGCCTGCAGATAAACCTCGGTTTTACCAGAGCCTGTCACTCCATCTACAACTACGACTTGCCCATCTTGAGCTTCAAAGGCCTCATGAATAACCTTTAGAGCGCTAACCTGTCCTTCAGCAAGTTCTTTAATGGCACTTGACCGGTCAGCTGATTTTTCAAGACCACGGATTTTGCGCCTATACTCGATTTTCACAACGCCTTTTTGCTCGAGAGTTTTTAGCACATTAGAGACATTTCCAATTTCGATACTTAGATCTGTCACACGCATCTCACCAAACAAAAGCGCATCTATTACAGCGCGTTGTTTAGTAGACCTTCTATCCGGCTCATATGAAAGACCCTCTGAAGTAAGGCTTACCCATCTATCATCTACCGCTGCTACACTGGGAGCAATATATTGCCACGTACCATCCTTTGCTTTCTTAAAACGCGGAGAGGATCTTGGCGGTAAAAATAGCTTTACCGACTCACTTAACGTGCCCAAATATTCTTTCGAAATCCACCTAGCAATGGAGGCACTGATCTCGTCAAACCACGACTTAGATAAGACTGCTTCAATGTAATTAAGTTTGAAATTAAATTCGTCAGGATCCCTATAAGATACATCCAATACATAACCGATTGCTGGCCTATGCCCAAACGTTACCTTCACGCTCTGTCCAATTTCGACATCCATACCATCTGGAATTAAATAGGTAAACGAGCCCTCTAGGACACGCGCAGGTATATCGAGTGCTATCTCGGCTACATATAACTTATCTTTTAAGCTATCGGCAGACACTTAAACTTATAAAAACTTACTCTCCCAAAGCAGCCCTTAGTTCTTCGGTGCGATTAGTTTTCTCCCACAAAAACTCTGGAAGCTCACGACCAAAATGACCATAATTGCAGGTCTTTCTAAAGATTGGTTTGCGCAATTGCAAAGCATCGATGATAGCTGCTGGGCGAAGATCAAATACCTTGCGGACAGCGGCCTCAAGCTCCTCTGGACCATACTTTGAAGTGCCAAATGACTCAACATAAACAGATAGAGGATCGGCAACACCGATTGCATAAGCAAGCTGAACTTCGCACTTTTCAGCGATGCCAGCAGCAACGATATTTTTAGCGATCCAACGTGCAGCATAAGCAGCAGAACGGTCGACTTTGGTGCAGTCCTTTCCAGAAAATGCTCCACCACCGTGACGTCCCATTCCACCGTAAGTATCGACGATAATCTTACGTCCAGTAAGACCAGTATCACCCATTGGGCCACCAACGACAAAGCGCCCAGTTGGATTGACTAAAACCTCAACGGAATCATCAAAAGCGACATCTTCAGCTTCAAAGACAGGCTTTATGATGTGCTCGATAAAGTCCGGCTTCATCTGACCTTGGATATCGATTCCATCGGCATGCTGAGATGAGATCAGAACGGTCTCAACGCCTACTGGCTTTCCATCGACATATCTAACGCTAACTTGAGTCTTGCCGTCTGGGCGAAGATAAGGAAGAGTTCCATCTTTTCTCACAGCTGTCAAACGCTCTGAGAGACGATGCGCTAGATAGATTGGCATCGGCAACAAAGTCTTGGTCTCGTTACAGGCATAGCCAAACATCATGCCCTGATCGCCAGCGCCGACCTTGTCGTATTCATCGCTTCCATCCTCAATGCCCTGTTGAATCTCATAAGATTCGTCAACTCCCATAGCGATGTCTGGGGATTGTCCATGAATTGCATTGATAACAGCACAAGTATTGCAATCAAAACCATAGCTAGCATCGTTATACCCAATACTATCTACAACATCGCGTGCAATAGCTTGAACATCGATATTTGCAACAGTTCTAATCTCACCACATACAGCGATCAAACCGGTGGTTGTAAAGGTCTCGCAGGCAATATGTGCATTTGCTGGATCGGCAGCAACGCCATCTTTGGAAACATAGCCTAAAGCAGCAAGCTCTGCTTCTTGTCTTAAAATCTCATCAACAATCGCGTCAGAAATCTGATCGCAGATTTTGTCTGGATGTCCCTCGGTAACAGATTCTGAGGTAAATAAGTAGCTTGTTTGTGCATCACTTGAGCTCATTGCCGCTCCTTCTTTAAAAAGACAAACCTTTTAAAATCTTTTAATATCTTAACGAAGAAAAACTACATAAGAAATGTTCATTAACCAGTTCATACTATAACAACCACGAAAGCAAGAGCATATCTTATGGCGTAACTAGTCGAACTTTTTGGCATAATTGGACAATCATGAGCAATACATACAACGCTAATGTTGAAGCAATAGCAAATTATTTAAAAGCTGGAGAATCTTGTGAGTCCACGCGAAAGCTTGGCTTGGAAATCGAGCATTTTGTTGTGGATAGCAATCTTAATTCTATCTTTTATGACAAAGATACTAACGCTAAGCAAATTCTAGGCGTAGAGGATATTCTCGAAGCACTATCTCCACTTTATGAGGATCAGCATTTTGCAATAGATCAAGACGATCGTAAACGCTTGATTGGAATAGATAGACCAAATGCTCCAGTTTCGATTGAGCCAGGAGCCCAACTAGAGATCAGCATTGGTCCTTTTTGTGGCGTTGGGGATCTAAAAAATGCCTATCTAAAATTTAGAGATGAGATCGATAAGGCTCTAAAAAAATACGGATATGAACTACTGACCAAGGGATATCGCTTAAAAGAGTGTGCGAGGGATATCCCTTTGATTCCAAAACATCGCTACAAGATGATGGATTCCTATTTTAAATCCACTGGCAAATGTGGCATCTGTATGATGAGAGGCAGTGCTTCTACGCAAGTATCCATCGACTTTACTGATGAAGAGGATTGTATGGCAAAGATGAGAATTGCCACACTACTTGGTCCTCTAATCTATTTTTTGTGTGACAACTCGCCTGTCTTTGAAAATGCAAAGGTTGGGGTAGAGAACTTCTCCGTTTCGGGGATTAACGTTCCTAAGCGAATGGCCAGAGCTGCAATTTGGGACGACGTTGACCCATATAGATCTGGGCCTGCGCCATTTTTGTTTGAACCAAACCCAAGCTATCTCACCTATGCAAAGATGATCATGGATCGGCCCCCAATCCTTACTCTTACAAAAGCTGGGGATGACTCGACAGCTGTTTACCACGGAAATAATAGTGCTGCTGAGATCTACGAAGGACATCTTTTGGATGACAGAGAAATTGAACATCTTCTCTCAATGTTTTTCTTTGATGCAAGACTTAAGCGCTACATCGAAATTCGTATGGCAGATTCAATGCCACTAGATTATGCATTGGCATTTACCGCCTTTATCAAGGGGCTTTTTTACGATCCAAAGAATTTTACAAAGTTGCTAGAGATATTTGACCAAGATATTAACTTGCAAGATATTCAAAATGCCAAACACGCTTTAATTGATAGTGGATATAAAGCTAAGGTATATGGACGAGATGCCGACGAATTTCTTGAAGAGCTAATCGAGATGGCAAGAGAGGGATTGCGCCCAAGCGATAACTATGCTGCAAGTACAAGTGATCACAAAACCGAGATTAACTCAACCTCAGATAGCATGAATATAGGTGACAGAGATATAAG
>CAZLCK010000003.1:42588-48922 GCA_964558235.1 uncultured Coriobacteriaceae bacterium | reverse complement strand
GATGAGCAGGCCTATATAGAACCTCTAGCAAGACTAGTTAAAGACAAGAGCACACTTCTTGAAAGCCGGTGACTTTTTTATGCAAAACGAGAATTTTGATAACTCGTCTGCTTCAAAAAATCATATTTCACAAAGTAGCAAAGCTAAAACCAACTCCTCGTTCAATATGCCTAACTTAGAACAAGAGTGGATAGATTGCATGAACGAGTTAAACGGGGATGAAGAAGGCAAAAAGACCTGCTGGGATTATATGCTCTCATCGACTGCTATATACAAAGGCGAGATTATCCGCATTGGATATGTTCCAAAGCTAGTCGATGCACAGATGATGAAGCATATCGATCAGATTCAACAAACCACTTATAAGATTTTGCAAAAAGTTATTGCTCAATATATGGATAATCCCAGTTATAGGGCGCTTTTTAAATTTGATGAGCAACTCGAAAAACTAATTATGACCCCAACTGGATATTCTTGTGATATTCCAATTGGGAGATTCGACATCTTTTTAAATGAGCAAAATGGTGACTTTTATTTTTGTGAATTTAACACCGACGGTTCCTCTGCAATGAATGAGGATCGCGAGTCTGCAAATTCACTTTGCCTTACTCAAACCTTTAAATCTATGAATAAAAAATACAGACTCCGCCCCCAAGAGCTTTTTGATGGCTGGGTCGATGCGCTGATCTCAATCTACTCAGAGTACGATTCTAAGGTCGATGATCCTCTTTTGGCGATTGTTGATTTTGAACATAGCTCGTCTTATCAGGAGTTTAAGGAATTTGTAAGACGCTTTGAAAAAGCAGGCATGCGCACGGTAATTGCATGGATGCATGAGATTATTTATGTAGATAGTTCTGAAGAGTTGGCTTTGCAATGTGAAAAGGCTACATGGGCAGGGTCTGGACTCTATACAAGAGATGGACAGAAGATCGATGTTATATATCGTCGTGCAGTAACTTCTGAAATCATAGATGCTATCTCAGGCAATGCAAGCAAAGATGAAACCATCGGAGCAAAGGCTCTAATCCAGGCATTTGAGCGCCACGAGGTCTGCCTGATTGGTGGTTTTAAAACACAAATTGCTCACTGCAAGCAGATCTATCAAGTCCTTCATCATAAGATGACAAGTGATATTTTGAGCGAAAACGAGCGTGACTTTATTAAAAAACATATTCCATTTACTGCTTTTTTAACACCTGATGAAGTTGACATCGATGAGATCATCAAAGACAAGGATGCGTGGATTGTAAAGCCATCAGATAGATACGGGTCAAGCGGAGTTTTTGCAGGTCGTGATCAGACTCAAGATCAATGGGAGAAGATAATCTCTGAACGTGTTGGTACAAAAACAATTATTCAAAGATATTGCGAGCAATTTCCAACACTAAATTGCATGCCATATCCTGCCAACGAACCATTAGAACCTTGGAATAATCTGATTGGATTCTACAATTATGCAGGGAAGCTTGGTGGGCTGTTCAACAGAGCCGGCCGAGCTGGAATAATCGTAGGTTATGCTGGTGGAATAACTGTTCCGACGTTTTTAGTTGGAGACAGATCTGAGTTTGAAAATATCGGGGATATCCGTGAGAGGAACATTGATGCAAAACAATAATGAGTCTAGTTTAGATCTTGCTAGCTATTCAGATGGTCGTGTGCGCGTAAGATTTGCGCCCTCACCAACTGGGCAACTTCACATCGGCGGAGTTCGCACTGCAATTTATAACTGGGCCTTTGCAAGATCGAATGGAGGATCATTTATCCTGCGCATCGATGATACCGACCCTGAGCGCTCTACTAAAGAAAACACAGATGCGATTCTAGATGCTTTAAGATGGCTAGGGATTGATTGGGACGAAGGCCCTGAAATTGCTGGCCCTGCTGGTCCATACTTTCAAACTCAACGACTTGAAATCTATCAGCAAACGTTAGAAAAGATGAAAAAGGATAGCACTGTTTATCCATGTTTTTGTAGCGCTGAAGAACTTGCTGCTAAGCGCGAAGCTAACCAGAAAACCGCTGGATATACAGGATATGATCGAACATGTCGTTCAATTGATCCCAAAGAGGCTGCACAGCGTATAGCTAATGGTGAAAGCCATGTTTGGAGAGTAAAAGTTCCACTAGATCGCGGAGATATCGTCTTTCACGACGAGGTATATGGTGAGTGCGTCTTCTCGGCCAACGTTATCGACGATTTTATTATCATGAGAAGCGATGGCACTCCAACATACAATTTCACAACCGCTGTAGATGACGCTTTGATGGGCATTACTCATATCGTTAGAGGCGATGATCATCTTTCGAATACACCACGCCAGATCATAGTCTATGAAGCACTTGGAATGAAGATCCCGACCTTTGCTCACCTCTCTATGATTCTAGGATCAGATGGCAAGAGGCTCTCCAAGCGACATGGCGCAACCTCTGTGCAAGCATTTCGCGATGAGGGATATTTGCCAGAAGCGATGCTTAACTACCTAGCACTTCTTGGCTGGTCGCTAGATGATAAGACTACTATTTTTGACACAAAGACGTTATTTGAACATTTCTCTCTCGACAGAATCAATAAGAGTTCGGCAGTTTTTGACGAAACTAAACTTCAGTGGGTTAACAGCGTCTACATCAAGGAGATGGGTGCTGCTGAATTTATTGATCGTGCTACCCCATTTTTAGTAGATGCTGGTCTTACGCTTGATCCCTCTCAAGATACTAAAAGTAACATTGCAAACAACAGAGATTGGTACGAAGCGATCTATCCATTGGTTGCTGAGCGCATCAAGACTCTAAAAGAGCTCCCAGAGATGATTAAGTTTCTCTTTAGTGGTTCAGATATCGATTTGGATGAAAAGTCTATCGACAAGGTTTTAGCTAAAGAAAACACTTTAGAGATTATTAATGAGATTGAAAATGCCTTAGCTGATGAGAGCCTTATCTGGAAAGAAGAGTCGATTGAAACATCTTTGAGAGCTATTCCAGAAAAGCTTGATATAAAGCCTAAAAAGGTCTTTCAAGTTGCTAGAGTAGCAATTACCGGAACGCAGGTTTCTCCCCCGCTATTTGGCTCTATTGCGCTTTTAAATCGTGCAGATTGTCTAGCGAGATTAAACGCCGCTAAAAAATATGCGCAGTGAACTAACATTAGCAGCTTGAGATTCCTACGTATCAGAATGGATTAACAACCCAAAATTCCTGCGTGGCAAAATGGATGACACACAAGTGAGTACAAACAAGACAACCGATAACACGATAACAGCAAGGTGGCTATATCAGAGGAATTGCTGCTAGGATTGCAGCCTTACCAAAGCTGTACTTTTCAGAGAATCTTATATTAACCGCTTTAGAACGATTCGATCCATACGATACTTGAGTTGAAGTATTCGCTGGATATTGAAGTTCGATAACATCGTGCAATCCAGCGGTACTAGTATAGCTATAGGAAAGGCCCAAGATATCGGAGAAATTATTTTCCAAAGTTGCCAAAAATTCACCCGTAGCTGCAGGTGATTGAATAGCTTGGTTTTGCTTTGAAGCAAAATGTGATGGATCAATCGAATACTTTGCACTTGTTGAACGACTTACTCCTGTGCTTTGAGCTGCATGACGTGGTACATATGTTGCAGCCCTTTTTTCATTAGAAACAACTGGTATCGAACTATCTGTCATCACTTTAGCATGCTTTGGATTGTATGAAGCGGGTGCAGACTTTAAAGCAGCTGCAGACTCTGAAGCAAGTGCAGATCCCAAGGCAGATGCAGACTCTCTTACATTTTTAGATGGCTCTACACGAACAGCACCAGATCGTGTGGCATCTGCGCTGGCAGACACAACTTTACGTGCACCATCCGATGCCACATCGCGTTCACGGTTATTGACAATCGCATAATGAGGAATAGAGTCTTTAGGCTCACTAGCACCCAATTCTTTTATGCTCTTAAAGCCATAATCCATCTTGTAATTGTAAAACTCTATTTCAAGACGCTTCAGTTGACGTGATTTAATACCAAATCCGATACAAGCCCCAATTGCAACGACACATGCACCTGCAGCTGTTAGAGGAAAAACTATATCTATATTCGATGAAGCGCTAACAGTACTAGACTCCCCCAGAGCAAAAGCTTGAGGGACATTTACAAATGTAGATGTAGCTAAAGCAGCGAGCGCCATAGTGCGTTTTGGTGGTTTCATTTGGCGACCTTCTTCTGAAATAATTTCAGAATTATTATTTACTTGTTCAAATATTCTACATCTTACTTAAATTTCAAACAACGAAAAAATATTGAAATGTACAAAACCTACTCTTTAACAGCAATAACAGCAAGCCAGCCTTGGGTATGGTGTCTGTATATCACAATATCACTAAAGCCTGCATCGGCTAACAACTGTGAAATCTGACTAGAATCATAGACTGTCATATCAGGAATGATGCTTGTCCACTTTTCGGCCTTGTCGATATCTCCATCGGCTTCATTACATATCATGATCTCACCGCCGTGGCGTAAAACCCTGTATGCCTCACTTAAAGCCTTATTGATATCTGGCCAAAAATAGATAGTTTCAAATGCAGTGATTGCATCGAAAGATTCATCTTCGAATGGCAAATCGGCTACATCGCCTAAAACAACATCGCACTTACCTTCAGCAATTGCAGTAGCATTCGTATCCTGTGAGACCTCAACGCTAGTTTCGGAATAGTCCAAACCTGTAACAGTTCCATCGGGACACATCGACAACAATCTGTTTAAGTTTGCTCCTCCGCCGCACCCTAAATCCAAAACATCGTAGTCATCTTCAACATCGAGATAAGCCAAGCTCCACTTTGAAAGCTCAGCATGATGTCCACCATTCATTCTATGTAGCATGCGCCTGCCATCGGCACTATCCATAGGCTTTTTTACGTTGAGATAAAAACCGCAAGATACCTCTTCTTCACATTGGCGAAGCTGTCCAGCGATACAATAAAAGCTAGGGCAATCTACTAAACAATCTATATCAAAGAATGGCTCCCACTCTTTTGAAGCCTCTAAAGCCGAAGTAAGCTCAGTTTTAATCTCTACAGGAACATCACAATGGCGCTCATTAATCACTTCTTTGGATGTAGAATGGGCAATTACAAAACGACCAGCCGGTTTAAGTAAAGATGCAACTTTTTGCACTAACGACCATTTTTCTAAAAAGTGCGGATAAGCATTGTAGATAACAACAGCATCGAAAGGTTTGTCATCGTCGAAATCTAGAGCATCTGCACAAACAAAATGTACTCTAGACTCATCTGCAAATTTTTCATCTGCAATTTCAATCATGCGCTTTGAAACATCGACACCGATTACTTCGTCACAATCAGCATCGAGATAGTGGTCGATCATAACACCGGTGCCACATCCTAAATCCAAAACGCGTGAACCTTCGCGAATACCCGCGATAGCTACAACAGCGCCCTGAACTGGCGATTCATCGCAATGATGGTCGTCCCAACCATCTGCACGAAAATCAAAATAGGCCGCTACTTTATATGAATTTCCCTGTTTGTTAGCCATCTTTCAGTCCTTTAAACCCCCTACCTTGGAATAACAAGTCTATTCCCATTGTGCTCGATAATATCAGAGGGTATATCATAGACGGCCATTATAGAACGCTCATCGACAACATCGTCCGATCCATACGCATATGGCTTTCCACCTTTTAGAAGCAAAAATTTGTCGCAATACCTAAGCGCTAAATTGATGTCGTGAAGAACCGCTGCAATTGCCAAATTACTCTCATGAGCAAGCTTAGAAATAATCGCTAAAACATCATGTTGGTTGGCCAAATCCAAATTGTTTGTAGGTTCGTCAAATAAAAGCGTATTGGCATTTTGAGCTAAAGCTCGAGCAAGAATTGTCTTTTGAAACTCTCCGCCCGATAACTCATCAACATAGCGTAGCGCCAAGTGCTCTAATCCCATGTCGCTCAATATTTTTTCGACGCTATCAAAATCTTGTTGAGTTGGAGATCCATCCATCAAAGGCCTTCTGCCAAGCAAAACCGTATCATAGACGGTCATTGCATTGGCATGAAAATGCTGCGGGACAAAAGTAAGCTTGGTAGCACGCACAGATCTTGGAATCGAAAACAGATCCTCCCCGTCCAGCTCAATCGTCCCTGTATCTGGACGCATAATTCCAGCTAAGCAAGACATTAATGTAGATTTACCGCATCCATTAACTCCCAGAATCGCCAAAAATGTTCCGGGCATGATCTCAAGATCTATGCCATCTAAAACTTTGACATCTGAAACATAAGAATAATGAACGTTTTTAGCGACAATCATCGAACAAATCTCCTTAATGCC
>CAZLCK010000003.1:9430-42488 GCA_964558235.1 uncultured Coriobacteriaceae bacterium | reverse complement strand
ACAAAGGCTGTAATTGCACTAATTGGCAAGATCAAAGGAGCTAGAACCACGTGAGCGATAATATCGCTCGCCATAAGAAGTATTGCGCCAGCAAATGCACTTGCTACCAAAAGATAACGATAATCCGAGCCGATAAAGCGTCTCATAACATGTGGAGCTACAAGTCCAACAAAGTTGATAATTCCACAAAACGCTATAACACAGGAGGCTGCAGCAGAAGCAACGATCATGCCTGTTAGGCGAACACGCTTCACGTCTACACCTAGCGAGTGCGCAGAAACCTCACCGGTCTCTAAGGCGTTGAAATTCCAACGATTTTTGAAGAAAAAGATCGATGAAGCAACTGCGATAACACCCATGATGGCGATCTCTTGATAATTAACCCCGCTAAGGTCGCCAAAGGTCCAAAAAACAACGGCAGCAACTTGAGAGTCATCTGCAAAATATTGAATTAAAGTCGTAGCTCCGCTAAAAAGAGCGGACATAGCAACACCCGCTAAAACGATTGACTGTGGAGTCATCTCTCGAAGCTTTGACAGACCTAAGATCACAAGGGTTGAAATCATTGCGCCTAAAAATGCAAAAACGACTGTCATATAGGGATTTGAAGTCGTCTGAGTGCCCTCGTAAACAGCCTGAGTGCCTGCTCCTAAAAAAATGATCGCAATCGAAGCGCCCATTGCCGCACCCTGAGCAACGCCAAGTGTGGACGCCGACGCGAGTGGATTTCTAAGCGTGGACTGAAAAACACAACCAGAGAGTGCAAGTGCCACTCCACCAATAAGGGCGGTCAAAATCCTTGGCATGCGTAAGTTCCATACGACAATCTGGTCATATTCGTCGCTAAACCCAAATAGCGCACTAATCAGCTCTGGCAAGCTCATCGAACTTGAACCGATCGAAAGTGACCAAAGCATTACGACTACTAAAACCACCGCACTAATCAGAACAATCAAACGCTTGACACCAACATATTCAAGATAGGCATCGGTAGTGGAATGTGTCTGATCTTGCAGTGCTACGTTACGCTTTTGACGCGGCTTTTTTGGTAGTTGATTGGGTTGCAACTTTTTATTCCCTATTATTGTCGATACTTCACTGTTGTCGATACTTCACTTGATAGCGTTAATCAAAATCTCTACTCAAATTGAGAGATATCTAACTGTACAAAATCCAAACCCTGACTTTGTAAAATCGGATAATAATCGACATCTAACATAATCGATAGAATCTCGCTATAAACTTCACTCATATCTAGATCGGCAAAGTATTGTGGGTAGATAACCGATCCAACGAAATATGCATTGCAAACACCCATCTCAATATTTGTTCCATTCATGGTGATAGATGGTTGAGAATATAAGTTTCCATTCTGAAAAGCGCTCAATTGGTCAAAAAAACTGCTTAATGATGCATAATCTTCGCGCATTAAATCCATATTGGCAGTATTTAGAAAGATATACTCAGGGTCCCAAACGCCGAGCTGCTCTAGATCGATATCGATTGCACCGTCAGCGCCCGTTTCGTCAGCTACATTGATTGCATTAACTATCTCGGCTGGCTCATAGTTTGCATAAGTTCCAGCAAAAGACTTAGCACCTCTGTAATTGATAGCTCCAAAATAACATGTTACGCGCTCATCCTCGGGAATACTGTCAGTGCGCTCCTGGAGATCAGCCTGCCAACCTTGAAGAGCCTCTACAACGCTCTCAGCATGATCTTCAGTTCCTATAGCCTGGCCTACGCTCAAAATCGAAGTGTAGACAGTCTCATCAAATAGACTACTCTCACCATCGTAATAAATTCCGATTACAGGAATTCCAATTTCGTTTTGAAGATCATCGCACTCCTGAGCACTGCGAGAGGAAATTATCACATCTGGAGAGATACTTAAGAGCAGTTCGCTGTTGACATTGGTATCTAAAATGTGATTACCATTTGACGTTGACACAAGATCGGCAAACTCATCTGCATAGGCTATGGAGTATGGTCGGGTTGGACTTGGAGAGGTCTCCATCTCTGTAACTGCAACGAGCTTAGAGACTCCCTCTGCTCCACCAGCATAGACTACAAATCTTGCACCACTTCCTATTGTAGCAACCCTATTAACATCATTTGCAACGGTGACTTCTCTTCCGTAAGCATCGATGATGGTCTTGGTACCATCAGATACTTCTGTATCATTTTGACTTGAAGAACATCCAACTAATGACAGTGCCACTACACACACTACAATAGATGCAAACACTCCCCTGAATAAAGACTTACTGTTAACCTTTGTCATCTCTACCTTTTCGTTCTATTGATTCACAAGACACTATGAGCAACGCTGATGTTGAAAATCATCAACACATTTTGGCCTATAGCTCCAAATTCTTAACATTTAAAAGCTTTAGTAATACGATCTTTAAATTTAGTATCATGCTAAAGGTCTTTGAAAGTATATCTCAATGAAGATCTTGAAGTGTGTAAATAAAAAACCAAAGGCCGGCATGCGCCGGCCTGAATTTTTGTGGTAGCCCGTACCGGATTCGAACCGGTGATCTTCGCCTTGAGAGGGCGATGTCCTGAACCGCTAGACGAACGGGCCATAGATATATAGCGTTATGTACGGTGTTTTCCAATGGCTGGGATGGAAGGAGTCGAACCCTCACTGACGGAACCAGAATCCGCTGTCCTACCATTAGACGACATCCCAGTGCTAGTCTTAATCGAACACTCGGTGCCCGTAAACGCAAGTAGAGATGATACCCAAGAAAAAATTTCTTTGCAAGTCAATTTAAAAAAGGGGCTGTAAACGGATGAAAGACCAACTTTGTTGGACACATCGCAAAATAGAGCTAAATCATCGTGATAGAATCACTTTTTGAAAAGTGGGTCAGGCGGTCGCGCCGATAGTTTAGGGGTTTTACTTTTAGGGGTTTTACTCTACTAGCAAACTTTTAAGATATCGGTGAGGAAAGTCCGGGCTTCACAGGGCAGGATGCCAGCTAACAGCTGGGCGAGGTGACTCGACGGAAAGTGCCACAGAAAAGAAAACTCTCTTTGGGATTACCCAAAGAGAAAAGCTGAAAAGGTGCGGTAAGAGCGCACCAGCGCTACGGTAACGTAGCGGCTTGGTAAACCCCATCTGAAGCAAGAGCAAATAGGGATGCTATAAGCTGGCCCGGCTTGCATCCGGGTTGCTCGCTCGAGCCATTTGGCGACAAGTGGCCTAGATAGATGGCCGTCCTAGACAGAACCCGGCTTATAGACCCACTTTTCATTCTTCATCGAATTGATCGTCGTAGAGCAAATTAGTCGATTCAATACCCAAAATATCCTCAGCTTGCTCAACATCATCTAGGGTAGAGACCTTTTCTAGAGCTTTATTAATCTTTTTTGTACGAGTTCCAAGGAGTTCATCGACAGTTTTGGATGCAGTGCCAAGCTGCTTGCTAGCTTTCTCAAGAGCTTGATGGTATCGCTTAAACTCCGTCTTAACGGCCTCAAGAACCTTTTGAATCTCTGACGCTCGCTTCTGAATTGCAACTGTCTGAAATCCCATCTGTAAGCTACTTAAAAGAGCGGCCATAGTGCTTGGTCCCGCTACATTAACTTGATATCTACGCTGTATTTCTTCTATTAATCCTTGCCTGCTTACAACTTCTGAATACAATCCTTCAAATGGCAAAAACATAATTCCAAACGATGTAGTTGCAGGTGGTTCGAGATATTTATCGTGAATATTTTTAGCATCGGCTTTAACGCGATTCTCCAACTCTTTCCAGGCCAAATTAATGGCATCTAAATCACCTTGATCTTGCGCATCGAGTAGATGATGGTACGTTTCAGCGGGAAATTTGGAGTCTATAGGAAGCCAAATAGTCTCTCCATCATTACCAGGAATCTTGACTGCAAATTCGACACGCTCTGTACTTTCAGGCACGGTAGCTACATTTTTCTCATATTGTTGGGGTGCAAGAATCTCCTCAAGAATGGCGCTAAGCTGAATCTCGCCTAGATTTCCACGGGTTTTTACACCAGAGAGTACTTTTTTAAGTCCACCCACATCGGTTGCAAGAGTCTGCATCTCGCCAAGACCGCGACCCACCTTGTCGAGCTGATCATTAACAATCTTAAACGACTCAGTAATTCTTGCATTAAGCGTTTTTTGTAATTTTTCATCAACAATATTGCGCATCTGTTCCAACTGAGAGCTAGTATCGGTGCGAATTTTGCCCAACTGTTGGTCTATTGTTAAACGCACATTTTGTAGATTAAAATCTACGCTATCACGATTTTTATTAAGCTGTTCATTTGTCTCTTTTATAAGTTCGTTTAGCCTTTTCTCTACTTTATCAAGCGAACGATTAATCTCTTCAAGCCGTTGTTTTTGCAATGGTTCGAATGCATAGAATTGGCGTTCGATATTTTTAATAGATTCTCTCAAATCATCTGATGTTGATTGTGAAGAAGATGATGATTGATCCTGATTTACACGAGACTTTCTGATGATAATAAGAACTCCAATAGCTGCTACAGCACCTACCAATGAAACGATCAAAATGGCAGCGATCATTAAACTCAAGACATCCATCTACTATCTCCTCAGGAAAGGCTATGCACTTGCAGTGCTGCTATTGCGCGCCAAGGACTTATCTCCTGTTAGATGACGTGTACACACTCGGCACTTATTCCCTATTAGATAACGTGTACATGCTCGGGACTCCTCCCCCATTAGAGACGTGCCCATGCTCGGCACACCACTTAAAAGAGCGCAGTAACTAGCTGCGCTCACATACGCTCACATATAAAGTTAGGCGATTTTTAAATCAACTTAATCTATCTCGTCTACATCTATTCCGCCAGTCTCTCCAAATCCTAAAGCTGCACCAAAGTCAGCTGGCGCAACATTTGGCTGAGGAAGCTCATCTGGGGTATAGGGCGAGTATGGCACTTCATCGTCTTGACGAATCTCAGCATCTAAAGGTGAAGGAGAGCTTCCAAGTGACTTTTCGGATTCATCCTTAAATCCAATTAGATGGGATTCATCTCCAGATACAGCAATTCCTCTTTCATCAAAAGTTTTCTTTGCAACATCAGCAAAATGCTCGATCAAAGCGTTAAAGTCATTGACAAATGCTCGCCTCGAAGACTCAAGCCTATCTATTTCATCCATAATACGCTGTTTTTCTGCTCGAGCATCTGCGAGTAGTTTGCGCGCTTGATACTCAGCATCGCGACGAATCCTGTCGGCCTCTTCAGTTGCCTCATCTTTGATTCTGTTTGCACTCCTTTGTGCAGAGATAAATGCTTCAGAGATAACAGATTCATCGGAACGTTGCTCGGAAAGCTGAGCCTGAAGGCTTGCCACTGTATCGCGCAAACGACGAATCTCGTCTTCTTGTTCAAGCGAAGGGCCAGCAATAACAGTCGCATTGCTAGCATCGGAACGAGCCTGCTCTAGTTCGTCATTTAAAATATCGATCTCATGAGCAACATATTCCAAAAACTCATCGACATCACGCATATCGTAACCATTGCGCGCAGTTCCGAAACCTTGCTCTTGAATGTCCATGCTGGTAATACTCATTGAAATAAATCCCTTCTTGGAAGTTTACCCTTAAAACCTTGCAAGTTTTTTATCTAAAAAAGTAATCTAACGATTAATTGTAATACAATGACCGCTATAACCGGGCTGAAATCTATGCCTCCTGCTGGCGGGATGATCCTTCTAAATAACCCGAGATAGGGTTCTACTATCGTTTGAAGCGCATCATAAATTTGTCTAGCAATTCCCCTACTGTGGTCAAACCACGACATTAAAACATAGATAAAGATCAACGCGACATATAGGTTAGCTGCAGTATGAATAATCGTAACTAGCATATAATCACGAAAGCTCCCTTGAACGATCTGCACATGCCATTACAGCTTTAAAAATCACCTCAGAAATATTCGACTCTTCAAAGGAGGAGAGCGCCGCTAATGTAGTTCCTCCAGGAGAACTCACCTGTTCAATCAACTGCTGAGGAGTTTGATCTGTCTTTTCCAAAAGTTCAGATGTTCCCGCCATCGTCTTTAATGAAAGCTCCAATGCTAAATCGGCTGGCAATCCAAGCTTTTCTCCAGCCTTGGCAAGCTCAGATGCAAATAGGGCAAAATACGCTGGTCCACTTCCGCTTATTGCAACAACACTATCCTGCAATTTCTCATCAACTAAAACAGCCGACCCAGTCGTAGAAAAGAGCTCGCATGCCAACTCGCCCTCTTCTTGAGAAGTATCCTTGCCAACAGAAACGCCTATCATACCTCTTCCAACCATCATCGGAGTGTTTGGCATGGCTCTAATAATTGCCACTTCGGCCGCTTCGCCAAAATAAGATGCAATAGTTTCAGTGGTAATGCCTGCAGCGACAGAGATAATTCTTTTTGGAGCGAACTTTTGTCCCAAAGCTATATTTTCATCGACTAACTTCTGTAAAACATCCCGCAAAATTTGAGGTTTTACAGCCAATATAATCGTATCTGCACTATCAGCAAGTGTTGCATCTTCCACGCATTTGACTGCGTATTTTTTTTCTATCAAGTCTCGTTTTTGCTGACTAGGATTAGCAACTGTAATATCTTTTGGATCGATTTTATTTGACGAAATCATACCAGCAAGCATGGCCTGACCCATCTTGCCGCCGCCGATAATTAACATCTTCCCTAGCTTAGATGACAAGCTATCGTCGCAATTCATCTACAGTACTCCCGAATCACGGATCTGTTGAATCTCTGCCGGTGTAATCTTGCCACCGCCATACGATAAGAAATATACCTTCTCGCCAATCTTTTCAACAGAGCCACCACTGATGCTTACAACTCCAAATGAAAAGTCTAAGATTCGTCTTGCAAGTTCAGGGCGTGCGTTAGTAAATGACAAGACAGCAGATGTTCCATTTTTAAATGCCTCAGAAATTTTTTGAGCATCCTCATACGAACTTGGAACAATAGTTGTAATACGTCTAGAAACTGTTAAAGAATAGTTCGATGTAGCCGTTGGGCGTACGCTTGATTGAGATTGTCCTGTAACACCTTGTGCTGTGCCTTGAGAAACAGATGGATTATAACTATTTAGCGGCACATCCATACCACGCTTAAGCGACTCAAGCTCTTCTCTTGCTGCATCAAGCGATTCCTGAGAATGGTTGGAACTTCTACCCAAAGTCTCACGAGGTTTAATATCATAGGATTGTAATATCGAATCATAATCTGGAGTAGTCAGCTGCCTAGAACGATCTTGGTTATGAGCATTTTCAAATGTCTTTGCACGAACATCAGAGTTCGTTACCAAAGGCGTGGTATCTCCGGCAAAATTATCGCGCCTAGAACCAGCTAGTCTTCTAGACCAAACACTAGTTCTCGATGTCTCCCTAGACGATCTTATCGACGAGCCGCTCTCATTTCTTAGCCCATCATCGTAATCATCATAGTCATCATAGCCGTCGTAATCATCATAGCCGTCTTCGTAATCGTCTTCGTAGTCGTCATCCCAATCATCATTACGACCAAAGCCTAACTTATCTTTTACATTATCAAGTATGCTCATAAGATTCTCCTGATTATTAGAGGTCTTTATATTTCAATTTAGTGCTTCATTTAAAGTCTTTACGCTTATGCGAATATCGAGTGCCCTAACCTAACAATAGTACACCCCTCATAGATAGCCTCCTGAAAATCTTGAGTCATTCCCATCGAAAGTTCACAAAGATCGACATTTGGAAGCTTTTTGCATTTTACTTTAAGTTCATTGCTTATTGCACGCAAGTTCGCAAAGACTTCTCGTGCGCGCAGTTTATCCCCTGCAGGAGCCATCGTCATAAGACCCCTTACTTTAATTGAGCTAAGATTCTCACAATCTGCTAAAACAGCTTCGAGCTCTTTAGGCTTAAAACCGTCCTTTGACTCTTCGCCAGAAACATTTACCTCTAGCAAAATATCTTGAACAATATCTAACGAACTTGCGCGATCGTTGATTTTTTCTAAAACTCTAGTAGAAGCTACAGAGTGAATTAAGCATGCAACACCGACGATATCCTTAATCTTATTAGTCTGAATACGACCAATAAAATGCCAGTTCTCATCTGGATAAGCAGCGTGTTTGCAGACAAGTTCTTGCGCTCTATTCTCACCAAAATCATGTATTCCACACTCGATTGCCTGTGAAACCTCCTCTATTCCAACAGTTTTGCTAACAGCAATCAAAAGTGGGGCATTATCATTTGGATCAGCGTCGCGTTTGCACTCATGCATTGCCTTTGCGATCTCTTGTCTAGTTCGCTCAATATTAGCCGCTATATCCACACTCATTTGTTATTGATGCCTCCAATTTTGCTATTCATACGCATTTATCAATCTTAGCGCCTGTGTCTATCTAGTATTATATTGCGCAACATATAGCACCAAATCGACCAGTTATGGGGCCTTGCTTTCTATAAGAGAAAAAATGATCCGTATGTTCAGCCACACAAATGCCTGTTGAGAATACTCTCTCCTGGACAAATCCAACATCCAAAAGAGTTTTTTTGATTGCAAATTCTAAGTCCAAATTTCTCAAATTCTTCACACAATTTTCACCAAATTCGCACTTAAACTGTGCCGCTAACTCATCAGATACCTCATAACAACACGCATTTATATGTGGTCCGATATAAGCATTCATCTTCGAAGTAGAACATCCGCTAATAAGCTCAAGAGCCTTTGCAGCCTTGCCTGCAATTGATTGATAAGTACCTCGCCATCCAGAGTGCACAACAGCATAGTCTCTTGTAGGACTAACAATAATTACTGGCACGCAATCAGCGAAACAAAGCATAACAGGAAGGCCTGAAATACGACTGATAATCGCATCGCACTCTAGTGAAACTTTAGATCTATCTTTAGTAGAACTAGCCTTAAATAGCTCTACGATTTCAGATCCGTCCGCAGATACCAAGGTAGCTTTCATAGGGCTCTCTAAAACTCTTTGAATCCTGAGACTGTTTTTAGAATCGACTTCATCTAAGCAGATGTTGGCGTGTAGACTTTTATCTTCGTCATCTACAAAAGCGATCACTTTTTGACCATGCACCTGCACTGGACAAACATAATTGCTTTTGTACTCACCTAAGCCCATAGCATCAAGAGCTAGTCTTCTATTGTGCTCAACACAAATAGGATCGTCACCAACATTAGATCCAAGATTTAGAGAGTCGTAAGGTTTTTGACTAACACCACCATGGCGCATTGTAAATCCAAGTCTTACACCGATATCTTCAAATAGCTGAGGGTCGGTCAAAAAGCAGATATTATCTTCTCCAAAAAAATCACCGCCACAACTCATTGCAAGATGTGGCGGTCTAAGTCTAGTTTCACTGCTCATTTTCAAAATAGCTTTTCGTTAAAGCCCGTCCTTTAAGCCTTGAACTATTAAAGATCGTTCTTCAAAAAGTCAGGAATATAATCTTCATCAAAAACATTAGCTGAAGCGGAGGAAGAATAACCGCTGCTTTGAGCTGGCTGTGCTGGCCTATAAGCATTGGTCGAAGAACCTTGATATCCAGTTGGCTCATCAAACTCAAACGATCCTTGAGCCTGTATATCAGAAAATCCTGTAGCAATAACCGTAACTCTAATTTGGTCATTGAGGCTATCATCTATGACAGAACCAAAGATGATAGTTGCATCTGGATCAGCAGCCTCTGTAACTGTTGTTGCAGCATCAGAGACTTCGATAAGACCCATATCGCTAGCACCAGCAACAGATACCAAAATACGCCTTGCACCCGTGACTGAAGATTCAAGCAGCTTGCTCGAAACAGCCTCTGCAGCAGCCTCAACAGCTCTATTTTCGCCAGAGGCAATACCGATACCCATCATTGCAGAACCGGCATCTTTCATAACGGTTCTAACATCTGCAAAGTCGAGGTTGATAAGTCCTGGAATTGTAATTAGGTCGGTAATTCCTTGAACACCTTGGCGCAAGATATCATCAGCGATGCGAAATGCATCTAGCATTGTAGTTTTTTTCTCAATGATTTGAAGGAGTCTATCATTAGGAATAACGATTAGAGTATCTGCCTTTTCAGACAAAACCTCGATTCCCTCTTCGGCCTGTTGGGTACGCTTGCGTCCCTCAAAACCAAATGGCTTTGTAACAACAGCAACGGTTAGTGCGCCAATCTCATCACGAGCGATCTCAGCAACTACAGGAGCTGCTCCAGTTCCCGTTCCACCGCCCTCTCCGGCTGTTACGAAGATCATATCGGCACCTGCAAGAGCATCACGAATTTCATTGCGAGATTCTTCAGCTGCACGAGCTCCAATCTCGGGGTTGCCGCCTGCGCCGAGGCCACGGGTGTATTCCTCACCAATATGAACAGTCTGATCAGCATCGCTCATCAGCAAAGCCTGTCTATCGGTATTTACAGCGATAAACTCGACACCCTTGATGCCTGCCTCGACCATCCTGTTTAGTGCGTTTGTACCGCCGCCTCCAACTCCGACGACCTTAATTACGGCGAGATGATCCGTTGCGGATGGTTCTAGCATTCTGTGCACCTTTCTTTTATATTTACTACAAAAGTCTTACTGTTACCGTAAAAGCCTATAGTATAGCTATTAGTATAAATTCATAATCGTTAAGATTCTATACCATCTAAGCCCTTGGGGATACTATTTGTTGCTACGAGCGTAAGAGATTGTGCAATAAAGTCAACTACATCCTCAGCCATAACTGAGGCCTCTCCGATTTTTTTAGCAGCACATCTTCCAGCAACACCATGTACGCATGCTCCTAAAGCCGCTGCTTCAAATGGACTTACCCCTTGAGCAATAAACGACCCGACGATTCCTGTTAAAACATCTCCAGTTCCAGCCTTAGCTAAAGCAGCACTTCCAAAATCAGATTCTAGAGTTCTCTCTTCATTTACGATATAGCTTACAGGACCCTTAGCAAGCACAATTGCTCCTGTAAAACGCGATAAAGCAATTGCATCAAGTGCTCTTTGAGGAACTTGTATTAGATCTGTTATCTCCTCAAGACCACATTTTTTGCCTGCATCTACCAGACGTTTTAACTCACCATCATGTGGAGTTAAAATTGTAAAGCGATTTTGAGCACTTCTGAGTGCAAGGGCTTCCATAAACGTCTTTGCATCGCTTTGATCATGTAGCCCAGCTATAACATTCAAAGCATCTGCGTCCAAAACAATTGGACACTCTATCTTCTCAATAATCCCAAGGAGCAGCTTGGCTGTATTTATACTTGCACCCATTCCAGGACCAACTACTACAGCATTTAAATGTTTTTCTCTGAGCTCAAATACGCTATCAAGTGCACCTTCATCGAGCTCATCACCATTTGATGAGGTAGCAATAGCACTCAAAACAGGTATCGACAAAAGATGTTCTTTTGCAATCTGTGCAATTGAGCTTGGCGCCAAGAGGCTCACATAGCCACAACCTGCTTTTGACGCTGCGAGCGCAGATAAGATCGGGGCACCGCTATATTTCGCGGATCCTCCAACTACCAAAAGCGATCCCCTAGAATATTTATTAGAATTTGGATCTATCTTTGGAACAAGCGAAGCATATCTAGAACTATCCCAAAGCGTTGAGAAAAACATCATCTTCATATTCTCAAGATCGTGTTTCATGTAGTAATTCTCCCAAAAAAGTCTTTTAAAAAATTAGGCCAAACTCTTGATTAAACTGTTCGCCATGAAGGTCTATCTACAATCCTAACGTTGATATAAGAGATCTCATCTGGATATTGCTCCAATATACTTTTAACAACATTTATCTTAGCCTGAATATTCTCAGCCTTTCCAAAGGCAATCTCAACACCACTAATTAAAGTAATGCTGGTCGTATCATCTGAAGCTGAGGTTATTGAGGAGATCTGCCCTTTAAATTCCGAGTCTGCCTCTTGTAGGATTTCAAGAGCATTTATTACTCCCTCATCAGTTTCTTGAACGCCCTGCTCTGGAGATAGCCCTGTTGCAGTTCCTGTGATGAATGTTACCTGGGCAAGTTCAGCAACAGTAAAATAAACATCCGTGCAGACGCTAGGGTCTTGAGATTCTTCTGTGCTGTCAGTGTCTTCGTCGGCATCATCTGTACTGTCATCAGATGTAGAATCTGCATCTTCATCTACAACTTCATCATCGGTCGCGCTATCATCTCCAGCATCGACTGAGTCATCCGAACTACTATCTGTCGTATCGTCAGCATCTTGAGATTGATCATCTGTCGTCTCATCCGTTGAGCTATCATCTGAATCATCTGCGTTATCAGAGGACTGATCATCGGCTGAATCTTGTGTGTTCGCTGCCTCTTCTGCAGCTTGCTGCTCAGCCAAAGCTGCGGCAGCCTCGCCAGATACAACGAGTTCTCTAGCCTGTTCAACCCCTGTAGATGAGACCTGACTCATCCAAATTCCATCAGATGAAATCAACCAATATGTAGTAGAACCTAAAGCTGTCGATGGGTCGATCTGCACAAGCGCAGCAGGAGTAGTCTCTTGAATCTCCAAAACCAAAGTATGGGGAAATGATCGCTTGACATTTACCGACTCAATCCAGGGATTTTGCTGCAAGCGTGAGACTATCGAGGCGGTATCAACATTTAGTAAGTTCGTTCCTTGAGGTAGGGCTACCATCTTAGTCAATACCTCATCGGAGATTCTTGATGTACCCTCCACCTCAACTGCTTCGATTTCAAAAACATCTGTATTGGCCAAAACTCCATAGGTAATACCAAGCGCTACAACCAAAACAACTAGAGTTACCAAAATTTTCTTTAGTTTAGATCCCTTGGAATACTTTGAAGACCTACCCGATCTCGTAGATTTTCTATAGGAATTTTTAGGAGTACGATCGGATTGATTTTTATATCTTGAGTAGTCCGATTTATTTTGAGATAAGCCTACAGCTGTAGACGCACTGCCTCTTTTGACACTTTGCGTTGACTGAGTCCTCTTGTTATTCGAACGTCTCTTTGAATTACTTAAACCCGAGGAACTTGATCTCTGGTTGGAGTTGGATACCATAAAGTTCTTTCACCCTATTGCGTGCTACGTTAATTAGTGCAACTACATCTGCCGCAGTAGCATTGTCTACGTTAACTATGAAATTTGCATGAATATCCGATATTTGAGCCCCGCCAACCCTATAACCTTTTAGGCCAGCGTCCTCGATAAGCTTTCCAGCAGAACCTTCAGGAGCATTACGAAATATCGACCCAGCGTTTGGATAACCAGATGGCTGAGTCCTTTTTCTTCTGCGAAGGCTTCCCTCCATCTTGGCCTGCATCAAAGACTTCGATCCCTTAGTGATGGTAACTTCAGCTTCAAGAATTACCTCTCCTGCAGGGATTCCAGAATAGCGATAGATCCATGGAAGATCGGACGAGTAGTACTTGTATAGGCCTTCGCCTGGGCGAAGAACTACGACTGAACGCACTACCTCACCAATAGTTGACCCATTTGCTCCAGCATTCATAAACACTGCGCCACCAAGAGAGCCTGGAATTCCTACAGCAAATTCAAATCCAGACCAGCCGTTTTTAAATGCCTCCTGTACAAGACGACCTAATGTCATACCAGCCCCACAGACCATAACATCTGGAACTAGCTCACCATCTTTTGCTTTGAGATCCAGCGAGGCTTCCCTTCCGCTATCGCAGTCAACATCACTATCGATACATAGGTCATCTTCATAATCTTTACGAGCATATCTAGGATGAAAACTTTTGAAGTCCCTTCCCAAAACCAAAACCAAGCCTTCATAGCCCTCATCACTTACGAGCAAATTGGAGCCTTTTCCAACTACAATCCAATCCGACTCACACATCTTGGCGATACCGATGACCTTTGTGAGTTCATGAACGCTATTGCACTCTACATAGGCAGTTGCAGGACCGCCAATACGAAAAGTAGTATGACGTGCCATAACTTCATGGGGAAGTGCGCGCGCAATATGGTTTTTTGAAATCTCTAAATATGCATCAAATGCACTCATAGTCGTCTATTAATCCTAGGCCTATTGTCTATTAGAGAGTTCTTCTAATACAAGCGGAGCAATTGCCGTGACATCACCAGCACCCATTGTTATAAACAAATCTCCTGGCTGAATTTCACTTGCAACTTTTTGAGGAATACCATGCCTGCCCTCGATCCAGCAGATATCCTTATCTGGGTCGTGCTTTAATACAGAATCAACTACGGTCTTGCCAGTCACACCTGGAATTGGAGCCTCTCCTGCCGAATAAACATCCATAACCATAACTTTATCAGCCTTATCAAAAGCTGTTGCAAATTCAGAGACAAGAGCTTGCGTTCTTGAATATCTATGAGGTTGGAATAGTACGCAGATCCTTGAGTAACCCATAGTCGAGGCGGCCGACAAAGTTGCTGCTATCTCGGTTGGATGGTGACCATAATCATCGATAACAGTTATGCCATCTGCCTGTCCGATCAGATCAAACCTTCGCCTAACTCCCTTAAATGATTGCACAGCCTTTGCGGCTTGTACCACATCAAAGCCAGCCTCTACAAGAGCAATGACCACAGCACTGCCATTTAACATGTTGTGAACCCCGGGGTTAGAAGAGATCTTTAGCTCAAGTTTCTGCTCATTTGGGGTAGTTAAAACAAACGACCCATCTTCGCTCGGCTTTACAACATAGTCGTTTGACTCATCTAATCCATATGTAATTATTTTGGCTTCTGTTGCAGATTTAACTAAATCGCTTAAACCCTCCTGGTCTCCATAAACAATAGCCGCACCCTCATCGTCTAAACGCCTTAAAAAGTCGACAAAGGAATCATTTATTTCATTGATATCCGCATAATGATCGAGATGATCGGCTTCAATATTAGTCACAATTGCAATATATGGATTTAAGTAGATAAAGGATCCATCGGATTCGTCTGCCTCTATCGCACACCACTCACCAACACCATAACGCGCATTGGAGTTAAAACTTTCAATAATGCCTCCAACCAAAAAAGAAGGATCAGCCTTTAGTTCGACCAAAGCACTAGCGAGCATAGAAGAGGTTGTTGTCTTGCCATGCGTGCCAGCAACAGCAATCACTTTAGATCCTAAGCACACATAGGCTAACATCTTAGCTCTTGGCCAAATTTCAATGCCCATCTCAATTGCATACTTAAGCTCTGGATTATTTTGCGGAATAGCACTAGAGACAACGACTACATCGGGGCTTGTTTGGCTAATATTATTTTGATCATGACCAATAAAAACTTGAATTCCTTGGGCTCTAAGCTGTCTAGAATATTTTGATTCCTTTAGATCGGATCCGCTAACCTTTAGCCCTTGGCGTGCAGCTACCAAGGCGATACCACTCATACCTACTCCGCCAATTCCAATGAAGTAAACGCTACTTATAGTTCTATTAAATTGTTCAGAAGCATTTTGCTGTGTGCCACTCATCTTATCCCCTTTATTTTTTTGAGGCACTTGCTACATCGATTGCAATTTGTGCGACGCGATCAGCCGCATCTACTCGCCCAAGCTGTTTAGTTTTTTTCTCCATATCTTGGCGCTTTTGCTCATCATTTAATAGCTCCATGAGCATATCAGCAAATTCAGAGCTTTCAACTCTATCATCCGCACACATATAAGCTGCTCCCTCATCTACCAAAGTAGAAGCATTCTTTGTCTGATGATCATCGGTTGCATAAGGATAGGGAACAAGCAAAGCACAAGCCCCAACAGCTGTTATCTCGGCAAGTGTGGTTGCACCGGCTCTTGAAACAACGACGTCACATGCGCTCAAGGCCTGTGCCATATGATTGAAATAATTTGTAAGAATATAGCGATGCCCTGGATTTTCCCATCCACCTTCAACGCTAAATTCTGGACCTGTAAGCTCAATACCCTGTTCATTAAGGCTTTTCTTCACGCTGTCATATTCTTTTGGACCGGCTATATGAATAATGTAGAGATCTTCTATTTCTAAAAGCTGTTTTGCAAGATTTGCAATAGCAGTATTTATATGGCGAGCACCAGACGAACCGCCAAATACCAAAAGCAGTTTCTTATCCTTATCGATGTGCAAAAACTCTTTGCTAGATCTCTTCGATACATCTAGCATCTCTGGCCTAACTGGATTACCAGTAAGTTCGATATCACAGTTTGAACGAAGTGCAGACCGTGCAGCCTCGTAAGTTATAGCGATGGCACTTGCATGGGGAGCAAGATATTTGTTGGCCATTCCACACGCAGAGTTTTGCTCATGCAAAATCAATGGAATCCCAATATCCTCAGCCGCTTTCCCAACAGGAATTGAAACATATCCTCCAAAGCCGATAACTGCGTCTGGCTCAATCTCTTTAAGCCATTTTTTTGCAGCATGGGAGCTTTTAAGAGCTTTTATGCCCGACTTGATCAAGGTAATTGGCTTTGTTCTATTAAAACCAGAGATATCAAATGATTTATATTCAAAACCAGCTTCCGGGGCTAGCTTTGATTCAAGACCTAAAGGAGTGCCTGCAAAAACAATATCGTGACCTTTGTCTACAAGTTTTTGTCCTACAGCAATTGCCGGATAGATATGACCTGCAGTTCCTCCACCAGATATTACAAAGAGCAAGGCTCATACCTCCTAAAGGATTAAATTGGTATCTACTACATTCAAGATTACATTCAAAAACTTACCAAATGAAATCCTTCTTATATTTTAGCGCCGATATGGCCGCTGACGATATGAATCATAGGAAGCGGCAGCGGAACCCCGATATGAACGAATACTAGCACGTCGACGTTGGACATCATCCGAAGAGTATTGTAAAGAGACAGCCAAAATAAAGCCTACCATTATCATCGTAGAGATGAGTGAGCTTCCTCCATAGCTAATAAAGGGTAGTGGCTTACCCGTAACAGGTAAAAGCCCGGTAGTACAAGCTATGTTTAGAAACGCCTGGAAAACAATCGTCATAGCCATCGAATTGGTTATGATTTTCCCAAAGAGATCGGTTGCCATATTGCCGATCCTAAATGCTGCAAATGCAAATCCTACATAGAGCAAGACAACAAACATCGCACCTATGAGTCCAAATTCTTCACCTATGATTGCAAAAATAAAATCGTTATATGCATATGTTAGATATAGGTATTTTTGAGTTGAATTACCAAGTCCAACACCAAAAATCCCACCTTCAGAAAATGCATAGTACGAGTTGATGATCTGATAACCTGTATCTAACGGATCGTCCCACGGATTTAGCCATGCAGCCAGTCTATCTGAACGAAAACCTACAATCGTTACTGCCAAAAGTGCAAGGATTGCAACCGATAGTAGCCCGATAAAGATTACTCGACGTGAGATCTCACCAAACCACAGAACTGCCAAAACTCCAACTAGCAGGATAAGAGTTGTGCCTAGATCGGGCTGAGCAAAGATCAATAGTCCAGGTATTACAACTACCACAGCTAGACGCACTACAAAAGCTAAAAAGCTAGGATAACCCCCGTTTTTAAAATTAATTATCAGATACGTAACTAAAAGCATAACGGCGATCTTGGCAAATTCTGAGGGTTGTAGTGTAAAAAATCCCAGATCAATCCATCTTCTTGAGCCAAGGCCTACAAAGCCAAAGAGATCAGTAGCACCTAAAAAGAGAACTGCGATTAACCAAATTCCCCACAAGACGTTTCCGTTCCATATTCGAAATGGCAAAAACGCCACCAATGCAGCTAAGCCAATGCCTATGATTGCAAATATTGCTTGACGTTTTAGAAAATACGATGCTTCTTCATAATCGTTATAAGCCTCAACTGATGAAGCAGAATAGACCATGACAAGGCCGATTGCCAAAAGCAAAATCACACATCCTAAAAGCAAGAGCCTAGGAATCATAATCGAAGCGTCTACGCGCTCTTTTTGAGAGTTACGATTTCTAGAAGAGCTAAACAATCTCACTTTTTAGCTCTCTTTTCTATGTGTTGATGCCAGCGTGGCTTCATCGAGTTCTTCTACTAGTTGAACGAAATATTCACCGCGCTCTATATAGGAGGTAAACTCATCGAAGGATGAACACGCTGGCGAAAGAAGGATAACATCGGATGGCCGAGCTTGTGTCAAAGAGATCTCAAAAGCATCCTTCAAGCGTTTGGCTTTCAAAAGTTTTGGCTGCATGCTGCTTCGTACACAAGCACCTGTAGTTTTTACAATATCTGTACAAGATATTCCACTCGAAGTGCTTGTTTGGCTTCTCTGCGATAGATCATTATCACTTAGATTGCCTAGTGCTGATGAAAAGGCATCGTAAAATCTATCGCCAGCCTCTCCATAGCAAATTATCGTTTTACAAGCAGCTATTGCCGCTTCTACTAGGCTGTCTAAATTTGTTCCTTTGTCATGTCCACCAAGAAGCATGATTACATTTTTATCTGGATATGCAGTCAAAGCCTTGATAGCAGCATCTGTATTTGTCGCTTTTGAGTCATCCACAAAGGTAATGTCGAATTTTGTGCCGACAACTTGCATTCTATGGGGCTGAGCAGAGTAGTTCTTTAAGGCTAAAGAGAGATCTCTATCCGCCACTCCAAGGCACAAACACGCTGCTGCCGAAGCCAAAACATTACTGATATTATGATCTCCTTTAATTGGAAGTTCATCACAGTTGCAAAGTCTATGAATCTGCCCATTGATCTCAACTATTAAAACACCATCTTCAACATAGGCCGACCCACCAGAGCAAGACAGGCTTTCCTTCTGAGTAATACCAGATGGTCCACCGACGCAGATAATCTGCCTTTTTTGTTCAGCAAGCTTTTGCGCTATCTCAAATGCCTTTTTGTTATCACAACCCAAAATTGCAAAGTTGTCTTGTGCCTGGTTGGAAAAAACCGAAGCCTTATCCATCGCATAGGAATCTAAATCACCATGCCACTCGATATGATCTGAGGTGATATTTAATAGCAGTGCTATATCTGGAGAAAATGTTGGCATCGAATGAAGTTGGAAAGAAGATAGCTCAGCAACTAGATATTCATCTGGCTGTCTATTAAGCACAGCTTGCACACACGGAAGACCGATATTTCCGCATGACCGAGCCCTATACCCACAGGCATTTAAGATGTGAGCGATTAAAGATGTGGTAGTAGTTTTGCCATTTGTACCCGTAATTGCAATCCACTTTTGTGGCGAAACCCTATATGCAAGCTCACTTTCGCAGATAATCTCCTCTGAACAAGCTTTAGCGCTTGTAAATAACAAGTTTGTAGGGGCAATTCCTGGGCTCATGATAGCTAAATCAAAGTGACCTTGGATTTCATCTACGCCCTCAACAACTTTAGCACCGCATGATTTTAAATGCTCTAGTTGATCATCGGTTAAAGGTGCAGACTTACCACCAGTGTAAACAACTATATTTTTTACAGAGATACCCTTATACGATGAGAGAAAATCTACAGTAGCCCAGCCGCTAACCCCTAGCCCAACTACAACTACACTACCAAGATCATGTTTGGTGGCCATCTAAAGATCACAACCCCACTGAAAAATACCAGGCAAATCCAATAGAGGCCAACATGCCACAAACTATCCATAGCCTAGTTACTACTTGAGGCTCAGACCAACCTTTCTTTTCAAGATGATGATGAAAGGGTGCCATCAAAAAGATACGTTTTTGGGTGCGCTTAAAATAAAGAACTTGTATCATGACCGAGAAGGCCTCTGCAACAAAAAGTCCTCCAACAATAAGTCCAATAACTTCAGACTTGGTCATGACAGAAACAGCAGCTAAAGCACCACCAAAGGCCAGCGAACCAGTGTCTCCCATAAAGATCTTTGCTGGATAGGTATTAAACCACAAAAATCCAATACAACCACCAGCCAAAGCACCAGAAAATAGCGCCATTGCAAGGTTGTCTGCATGATAAGAGATTGCAGCCATAGCAACCATAGCTATCATCACACATCCGCCTGCAAGGCCGTCTAGACCATCAGTTAGGTTTACCGAGTTAGACATCCCAGCCATCAAAATCGCAACAAAGATCACGTATAGCCAAGGGATTTGGATAAATCCATCTCCAATTGGAATCCATGTTGTCAATACTCCTAAATCAAAGGTTATAACCATCGGGATCTCAACGGTAGGAGCGATGCCACAAACATTGACAGCAATCAAACAAAACGCAATCGAGATTACAAATTGTCCAATAAGCTTGCCCCTTGGAGAAAGACCTAATGAACGTTGCTTTACGACCTTGGTGATGTCATCGACAAAACCAAGTAGCCCTGTAAGAATTGTTACGACCAAAACAACTAAGAGTTGAACTGTATCTACATGCTGAGCGTTTAGCGGAACAAAGATCACAACCACAGTTAGCGCTATAAGAATGATGACGCCACCCATAGTTGGAGTACCCTGCTTAACCATATGGCGCTGAGGACCATCAACACGAATTTGCTGACCAATTCCTTTGTGTTTTAAAAGCCTAATCCACAAAGGAAGCAATATCATAGTTATTGCCATCGTTAAAGCGATGGCCAAAAAGACGTTAAAAGTAGGATAGGCTGCAAATCCAATCATTAATCGATCAATCCCTTCACAACCCTCTCAAGTTCCATAAATCTCGATGCCTTAACCAACACCACATCATCTGGCTCAAGCATCTCTTTAAGCTTTTGAATAGCCGGTTCGATTCCACAAAATTCTACGACTTGCGAGCTATCCATACCTGCCTGTATTGCCCCGGCGGCAATATTTTTAGAAAGATCTCCGATTGTAAAGAGCAGATCTACACCAGCGTTATAAGCCATTTCTCCTACCTGAGCGTGCATTTTATCCTCGTTTTTGCCGAGCTCACCCATGTCGCCCAAAACGGCAATTCTTCTATTTTGTGTGGACATCATGTGAAGAAGTTGAAGCGAAGCACGCATTGAATCTGGACTAGCGTTATATGTGTCATTGATTATCGTAGCTCCACATCTAGCTTTAATGATTTCTTGGCGCATATGCTGGCCTTCCACCTTACCAAGCGCTGCACATATATCCACAGGATCCATGCCTAGAACGTAGCCACACGCAGCTGCGGCCAGTGAGTTCAAAACATTGTGAGAGCCAGCCAAAGGTAAATCCACATAGGCTCTAGCATCATTTGGAAATCTAATCTCAAACGAAGGCTTACCAAGATCAGAGTATTTAATGTTGACAGCCTGAACATCACTATTGTCGCCAAGGCCAAATTTTAAGACTGTAATATCTTTTAAGTCGATACCAGAAAACATTTCGAGATCTTTAGAATATGGGTCATCAGCCGGGATTATAGCAACACCACTACCATCAGGAAGTGCCGCTAAAAGCTCTGACTTCGCCCGAGCGATGTTGTCTTTGCAACCCAAAAGTTCTTCGTGAGCACTACCAATGTTTGTGATTATGCCGATATCTGGCTTCACAAATTCACAAAGCGAGCTAAGCTGTCCCATACCACGCATGCCCATCTCAACTACTAAAACTTCAGTTGAAAGATCGGCGTTTAGCACAGTTGCAGGAACGCCAAGTTCGTTATTTTGATTAGCAAGTGTACTTATAGTATTGAACTTGTAGCTGCAAACCTCTCTGACCATATTCTTTGTAGTTGTTTTACCATTTGAGCCGGTAATTCCAATTACTTTGGCATCGAGACCATTGCGCGACGCTGCAGCAAGTTGACGCATAGCATACAGATAATCTTCGATCTTAACTACTGCGCACCCATTCTTTTTTGCCTTAGCTACATCTTCTTCACTAATATCTCCTGTAGCCAAAACAATTGCAGCACCATTATCAATTGCTTGAGATATAAATTTGTTTCCATCGACGTTTTCGCCCATGATAGCTAAAAATGCATTTCTTGGCTCAACTATCCTGGAATCCCATACTATTTTTTCTACACTTAACAAACTATCACTTGGTTCAACGACCAAGTGACAATCTAGCGCATCGATCATCTGTTTTATGTTTAGCCACATCTGCTTTAAGCCTTTTTTAATTCTGCCTTTGCTTAAGATCTATCAATATCTCTTGAGCTACTTCTCTGTCATCAAAATGCAAAACCTTATCTCCAACAAGCTGGTAATCTTCATGTCCCTTGCCAGCGATTAAAATATTGTCATCGGTCTTGGCCATCTCAAGTGCAATTTGAATCGCCTTTCGTCTGTCAGCTTCTATGCAATATCTGCCTTCAGCATTACAAAGTCCTGGCACAATATCGCGAATAATTGCATCTGGATCCTCACTTCTTGGATTATCGCTCGTAACTACCAAATAATCTGCAGAACAAGCAGCAGCCCCCATCTTTGGACGCTTAGTAGCATCGCGATCTCCACCACATCCAAACACGATAATCAGCCTACCCTTGGTAATAGGCCTTAGCGCATCAATCGCTTTTGAAATAGAATCTGGAGTGTGTGCATAGTCAACAAAGACCGAAAAACCAAAGAACTCATGGGTCTTTTTGGGAGTGCTATTAGGTAGAGAGACTCTCTCAAGACGCCCAGGAGCAGCCTTTGCACTTTCCAGCGCTTTTGCGATTTTATCAGCTGGATATCCAAGGCTTAAACAGATCGAAAATGCTAAAAGCATATTCGAAACATTAAACGCTCCTATGAGTTGATAATCGATCTCAAAAAAGCCCTGAGGGGTTGAGATTACAAGATCTGTATGTGTTGGGAGATATTGCACATTGAATACGCTAATATCAGCACTCTCAGAAAAACCGCATGTTAAGACCTCTAAAGAACGGTCTTTAGCAATTTGAGCCAGCCTTTTCCCATATTCATCATCTATGCAAATTGCGGCTTTGTTGCTATATAACCTATCGAAAAATGATGCTTTTGCATCAAAATAGGCCTCCATTGTCTTGTGATAGTCGAGGTGATCTTGAGTGAGATTCGAAAAAGCTACAACAGCAAAATGAGTTCCAAAAACACGCTTTAAATCGATCGCGTGACTTGACACCTCCATCGAGACTTCCTTGCAACCCTCATCACGCATCTGAGCGAGCAGAGACTGTAATTCAAGTGACTCTGGAGTGGTATGGTCTGCATGGATTTTCTTTTGGCCAACTCTTGTCTCGACTGTTCCGATGAGTCCTGTTTTATACCCTAACTCATTAGCTACCCAATCGACCAAAAATGTAGTTGTAGTTTTACCATTTGTGCCGGTAACACCGACTAAGTCAAATCTATCAGAGGGCTCACCAAAAAATACGGCAGAAGCACTAGCTAAAGCCCTTCTGCAGTCTTGCACTAAATACTGTTCGATATCTAAATCAAGATGACGCTCAACCACCAGAGCTCTAGCACCTTTTTTAATAGCGTCATATGCAAAATCATGTCCATCATGCTTAAAGCCGGGAATGCAGAAAAAAAGCGCGCCGTCCTTGACATTTGCAGTGTTGTAAGACAGGGAATCTATCTCTACATCTTTCTTCCCTAATGCCTTGAATTCAACATTTTTAAGCAAACTCTCAACCAACATCGAACAATCATCCCTTAGCTTTGTATGCTCGTAAATCATAGATCATTCATTAACGATAATATATAGATCTGCAGCGTAGCTCATCACCTTAGAAAATACCGGCATAGCGGCAGACATACCTGGATTATCAAAAGCAACAACACAGGTCAAAGAGCTATTTGTGTTAGCCAAATACCCTGCAAAGTCGATGATATAGACGCCTTCCGAATAAGTACCATCATCATTTGCCTTTTGAGCAGTACCAGTTTTGCCAGCAACGCTATATCCATCAATTGCAGCCGCTGCACCAGTTCCCTCTTCAACAACTAGGCAAAGCAGCTCCGTTAAGGTTTGGCATGTTGACTCCGAAAGCATCTGCGTAGACTCATACTCTACTACCTCGCCAGTTGAAGGATAACCGATTAAAAAGTGCGGCTGCACATAGACCCCATCCGCAGCAATCATTCCATAAAATGATGCCATCTGTACCGAAGTCACAGCGACTCCTTGGCCAAATGAAATATTTGCCTCCTGTACTCCAGACCATGATTCATATGAAGACAAAACTCCTCCAGATTCACCTGGATAATCCACTCCTGTCTTTGAGCCAAATCCAAAGTCGATTAGTCCACTATAGAACTCTTCAGAACTCATGCGCTCTTCTAGAAGAGAAATTCCAATGTTGGAAGATTGCGCAAGAATCTCTGATATTGTCATATACAACGTATCATGTTCGGTAGAGTCTGAGAATGTCCAGCCAGAGATCGTTCTAGACTCCGGCACTTCTATGACTTCATCAAGGCTAACAAGGTCTTTTTCTAGTAGCAAAGATGCCGTCACAGTCTTAAAGATCGATCCAGGCTCATAGTAACTGGTGACCGTTTTTAGCACCGATGCATCCTCTTCAGCATCGTTTATATTGTTTAGATCATACAAAGGCAAGGAAGCCGTGGCATATATCTCTCCGGTCTCACCATCAATGATTGTTATATCGGCACTAGATGTATTGGACTGCTCTGCATAATCTACAAGCGTCTCTTCGGCATATTGCTGAAGCGTGATATCGATGGAGATCATGATATCTTTGCCATCTTGTGCAGCCTCATATACCTTGACACCCCCAGGAATTGGAATTCCTCCAAGACCATATTCAACGACCTTATAACCATCGGTTCCACTCAATATGTCGTCGTAGTAAAGCTCTAGACCAGAAAGTCCTTCGCCATCAACTCCTACATATCCAATGATTTGTCCTGCGACCTCTCCATAGGGATAGACACGCTTAACATCGTCTAAATAGTAGATACCCTGTAGCGGATTTTGGGGACGATCTTCTTCTTCCAAACTTGCGTAGGTGGTATCGATCTCTTCTTGCAACTCGCTATATTTTGCTTGCAAAGCTTCTCCTACAGAAAGATCAGCTTGGCGAACTATATAAGCAAAGGTAGTCTCTTTAGTGAGCGCCTCTATATATGTTGAAGAATCTTCTCCTGTAACACTCGCAATCGCCTCAGCAGTTGCATATGGATCAGTAATCTCTTGAGGGTTTGCATAGATAGTAACAGCGTCAACGCTAGTTGCTAAAACATTGCCATTTCTATCATAGATAGTTCCACGTTTTGCATAGATCGTCTCTTCTGATGTTCTAATAGACTCTGCACGTGAACTGTATTCATCAGCAAAAACAACTTGCAAAAAGAACAGACGAATAAATATCACAAACGCTATAACTAAAAGTATTACTAATATCCATGAATCGCGCGAAGAGCGTTGTTGCGAAGACGCAGTCTCAAAAAAACCCTCACCTGTTGACAGGTTAAACGAAGAACTATTGCGAGAACTGGAGCGTGAAGCAACACCTAAACGTTTTCTAGTTGGATATCTTCTATTCGAATACCTTCTACTTGTTCTTCCGCGATTTCTTTGTGAATACCTATTACGGCGAGAATTTCTAGAGGAACTTCGTCGATTTCTGTTTCGTGGGTTGTTGGAATCGTTTCTGGACATTCTGATGTTGGATTAACGTAAATCTATATAAGTATTATGGTAATCAACTTAAAAAATCTACGTTAACCTCTCCTTTTCAAAATGTCGTGCACTTGGTTTAGCCTCAACCTATTCAGCCAATATCGCAGCCTGAGTTTCTAGGGCTGCGATCAATGACGAAGTGCTATCAAATACCGTAGCCGCAAAGGCTGGTGTCACGTCAATTAAAACGGTGGAGTTTTCCGTCGATACCATTCCAAGTGTATCAGCAGCATAGGCGCGAATAGTATTTGGGTTTGTCAATGCATAATATTGGACATCAAGTTCGCTGCTAACCGATCTAGCCTCCTCAATCGAGGACTGAACAGAGTTAATCTGATTCAAAACATCCAATGAAGCGCTAGTAAGCCAAATTCTTGCGACTGCAATCGCAACAAAGACAGCCACAACAGCGACTGCGACCCTAAACAAAAACATGGCGCGAGCATATTGCTGCGCGTCTAGTCGCCGTTGTTGACCAGCATGAACCTCTATCCGAGGTCTTCTGATCCTCTCTTCAGGTTGTCGTTGCGGCGCATATGCCCTAGCTGTACTTGCCATGTATCTAACGTCCTTGGTACAGTTATGCTACGTTTCAGCTTCGTTTAAATTATTTTTCGTCTATATTTATGCTTCGTTTAAACGTAAAGGAAAATTTTGTTCTCAAAGACCTGCCCGTCCAAAAGATAAAAGCTCCTCTACGTTGGACACAAAATAAATACTCACAGACCCCGTGCTCAAACCCTCTGCGCAATTCTTAGCTTTGCGCTTTTGGCTCGCGAATTGTGCTCGAGTTCCTCAGGAGTCGGAGTAATCGGCTTTTTAGTAATAATCTTTAGCTTCGGACTATTTTTGCATGTACAAACTGGCATGTCGGGAGGGCAAATGCACCCCATAGCAAACGAAGCGAAAAAGTCTTTTACTATTCTGTCCTCCAGTGAGTGATAACTTATTAAAGCTACTCTCCCACCCGGCCTAAGCCACCTAAGTGCGCTCTCAAGAGCAATCGCAAGTTCTTCTAGCTCGTGATTGACCTCTATTCGAAGCGCTTGGAAAGTTCTCTTTGCAGGATGGCCTCCACTTTTTCTAGCAGATGCAGGAATAGCTGCTTTTATTACTTCAACTAGCTGCAAGGTCGTCAAAATTGGCTCGACCTGCCTTTGAGCAACGATAAACTTTGCAATTCGCGAAGCCCATCGTTCCTCACCGTACTCGCGGATTATCCGGGCGAGATCTTCTTCGTTTTTTGTTGCAATGATCTCTGCTGCGTTTGGAGTGTGTTTACCCGGATTTCTCCGCATGTCTAAAGGAGCATCTACTTTGTATGAAAAGCCCCTCTCAGGAAAATCGATCTGTGGTGAGCTAAGTCCTAAGTCCATCAAAATTGCATCCGCCCAAGGAATTTGAGCCTTAACTAATAGCTTATCGAGATCTACAAAGTTTCCCTGCATCGGTCTGAAATCTAGGTGTTCAAAACTTTCCTGCATATTCTTTGTAGCTGCCTCAATAGCCATTGGATCTTCATCGATTCCAATAAGAATTGCATCTTCTCCTAAGTGTTGAGCGGCCAACATTGTATGACCCGCTCCACCAAGCGTGCAATCAACAAAGATAAAATTGGACTTTAGGTTTAAACCCTCGATGACCTCATTAGCTAATACTGGAGTATGCCGATATTCAGTTGTCAGATCACGCTTTGCCAAGATAGCCTTCGTCAGTTCCTAGCTGGCCCTAAAGAAATCCTCAGGGCCAAAATCACCAATATAATCGTTCCATTTGCTTCTATCCCAAATGCAAACTCTGTCCTCATCACCATTGACGTAGACATTCTTTTGAAGACCCGCGTATTTTTTGAGATTGTCAGGAATATTTACTCTGCCAGCACTGTCGATATCGACAGAATGAGAGCTATTGTTAATAAACTGCCTAGCTCTTGATTGCTGTGCGTTTGACTCCTTATAACCTCCCTCAGCTTCAAAAATGGACTCCTTCCATTTTTTGAAATCCTCTGGATCAAATACGTTGATCTGTCCCTCTGGGCCAGGAGCTAAAACGATTGTCTTGGGAAGTTCTTTACGAAACTTTGCAGGGATGGATACACGGCCTTTTTCATCCATGGTATGTTCAAATCCACCAAAGAGATTCTCAGCCACAACATCCTCCTTTCTACAAGTCAATGTTTCGTAATCTTCGTGTGAAGTTTGTAAGAACTTCGACAAAACCGCTTTCTTGACACTTGGAATTCTATCCCATCTGTCTCCCTAATTCAAACACTTTGCTACACTTCATAACACTCAGGAACACTTTTCATACATTATTCCCCCAAATATCACATCTGCATGCCACACGAATTGCTTTGAATTATGAGAAACGCCCTATATTGTGTGTGCATTTTAAAAAGAACACAATATGTAGTGGTTACATCTACTAGATATAGGGTGGGATGGCGTATCTTGAGTTATGTTTAAGGAAGGCTTTAGCTTGTCACGGGTTATATTTGTTAATATTTTTAGCTATTTTTAACTAATTTCTTCACAATAACTCCACAATTAATATTCGCAAAAGGCTTGATAAATTGATGAATAGTGTGTAGAAGTGCTTATTATTCACAATTGCCTTATGATTTTTCACTAGTAGTAATACACATCGTTAGTTCACGCATAGACTAAGACTCAAATACGAGGAATGAATAAAAAATGGAGCGCTCAGTAGGACAAGTCACATCTATTCTCTTTGAGGCTAAAGGTATTCAGATACTTAGCTATTCTCCTATTGAGCTTGGAGATCGTCCTTCAAATAAGGTCTTAGATGAAAATGGCAAGTCTAGCTCTGATAAAGCAATTTGTTATACACAACTAGTAGGAAATTGCAATGTAGACGACCATGTTTTATTAAACACTACGGCAACTAATTTGGGCTTAGGTACAGGTGGATACGATTTTGTGATCGCTATATTGGACGAAAATACAGATAATTGCTCATTAGATCTACCGCAACAAGAAAGTCTAACGACGGTTTTAATAGATGACATTACGAAGACTACAAGTTCAACTACTGCAAAAAACTCAAGATACCAAAATCTAGGCAGCGCTGGACACATAATGAAGCTTCGCTACACTCCCCTGCAAAATAACGTTTTATGCGCAGAAGAACCAAATTCCATTTTTCATGATGCTCTAAAAAATTTGTATCGGCTAGGTTCTACACCGGTAATTTGTTGTGAGCTTCACAGCCAAATGCCCATTGTTGCAGCAGGAATTAGAAGCACCTATCCAAATGCAAAGATAGTCTACTGTATGACAGACCAAGCCTCTTTAATGTGTGCCCACTCAAATAATGTACGAAACGCTATTGGAAGCGGACTTATAAATCTGACTATCACTTGTGGACAAGCACTTGGAGGAGATATCGAAACTGTAACTTTGCATAATGCCCTTCTTTTAGCTTCGGAGATCTTAGATGCAGATGCAATAATCGTCTCAATTGGACCTGGAATTGTTGGAACCGATACTCGATTTGGGCATGGTGGAATAGCTCAAGCCGAAGCTATCAATGCAGTTGGCGCTCTAGGAGGTAGAGCAATTGCGGTTGTAAGAATGTCATTTGCTGACAAAAGAGAGCGTCATTTTGGCTTGAGCCACCATTTCTTGACCGCTTTAGAGCAACTTACTCTGTTGCCAGCTACAATCTGTCTACCGACAAGCCTGGATGACGATCAACGTCAAATTATCGAAAAACAACTCTCGAACACTGATATTGCCTCGAAACACGAAATTGTAGACGTAGATTTTTTTATTGACAAAAAGTCTCAAACTGTCTTAGAGAATATAACTACTATGTCGCGAGGTTATCTGGACGACCTAGAATTTTTTAATGCAGCATTTTGTGCAGGTGTCTATGCTGGAAATTGCGCCAAATAATGCTAATTTGGACGATACATCTAAATTAGCTAGACAACAAAACGACTTTTTAGAGGGTAAGCTCCCTAAGGGTTTTGAGCTGCCATTCAAGGAGTATTGCGCATACTTGTCAATGGAGCGTGGCGCATCAAAAAATACCTTGGATAGCTACAGCAGAGATATTAAACGATGGTGCGCCTGGCTTGGGCAAAATAAAAAGCAAGATCTAGATGATGTTGTAAGACAAGATATCGTTGATTATCTTGATGAGTTGTTGTCTTTTAACTATGCAATATCCTCGATGGAACGAGCTCTATGTGCGATTAAAAGCTTTTGTGGATTTTGTGCTTCAGAGAATTATGCGAAAAAAGATCCATCTTCTACTATTGCTCTTCCAAAAACACCAGATAGACTTCCAGATGTAATAAGTATTGAAGAGGTTAATAATTTACTCGACCAAAACTTTGAAAATAGCCCAACTGCTCTTAGAGACCACGCGATTTTAGAGACACTTTATGGGTGCGGCCTTAGAGTTTCTGAGCTTACTGGGCTAGATATTAACTCGGTATTTTTGCAAGAAGGTTTTATCAGAGTCTTTGGTAAGGGTTCCAAAGAGAGAATCTGTCCAATCGGCGGTGCAGCCGCAAGGGTTTTAGCGCAATACTTTAGTGAAGGACGTCCTTTTTTACATCCAAAAAACATGATGATTCCACCCGATAATCAAGCTGTGTTCTTAAATGCACGCGGCAAAAGGATCACAAGGCAATCGATCTTCTCTATCGTGGAAAAATACGGGCTTAAAGTTGGAATCAAGGGACTTCATCCACACACTTTGAGGCACTCGTTTGCAACACACATGCTTGAGGGAGGAGCTGATTTACGCTCCATACAAGAGATGTTGGGTCATAGCAATATAGCTACAACCCAACTCTACACTCATATTGATAGATCGCATATCCGCGAAGAGTATTTAACATGTCATCCGCGTGCAAAGGCTTAAAGCGTGTCTACCTATTATTTTTGTAATCTATGGCAGCTTTTACAAGATCTCTGAACAAAGGATGACAACGCGTTGGTCTGCTTTTGAACTCAGGATGTGCCTGAGTTGCAACAAACCATGGATGATCTGGCAGCTCAATCATCTCAACTAGGCGATCATCTGGAGACACTCCAGATATCAAAAGACCAGCAGAAGTTAGCGTCTCGCGATACGCATTATTAAACTCATAACGATGACGATGCCTTTCGTATATCACTAGTTCACCGTAGGACTGATAGGCCTTAGAATTCTCAAGCAATTTAGCTGGATAAGCACCGAGGCGCATTGTGCCACCTAAATCTGCAATATCTTCTTGTTCTGGCATCAAATCGATAACTGGATTGGATAGCTCAGTTGAAAACTCGGCAGAAGATGCATCTTTAATATCAGCAACATTTCTTGCAAATTCAACTACAGCAGCTTGTAATCCCAAACAAATTCCCAAAAATGGAACTTTGTTTTCCCTGGCATATTTGATCGCAGAGATCTTACCTTCAAAGGCACGAACACCAAATCCACCAGGAACAATAATTCCATCGATATCTTTTAGAGTCTGCCTTGTTACCTCATCGCTGGTTAAGGTCTCGCCATCGACAAGATGAACGTTTACATGCACTCCGTTGAAAACGCCTGAATGATAGAGGGCCTCTGAGACCGAAAGATATGCATCTGGCAACGAAACATACTTTCCCACGATTGCGATATCGACCTCGTCCTCACAGCTATTGGCCTTCTTAACAAAATTCTTCCAAGAAGCAAGGTTGATTCTAGAAATCGGAAGATCGAGGGCAGCCAATACTTTGGTATCAAAATCCTGCTCGTGAATCAAAAGTGGCACATCATAGATACTTGGAGCATCCTGACAAGAGATAACATCATCTGTGCGTACATCACAAAACATCGCAATCTTTTCACGCACAGAATCGGTGATCTCATGATCAGATCTACAGACGATAAAATCAGGCTGAACTCCGATCGAGCGAAGCTCTTTGACAGAGTGCTGCGTTGGCTTGGTCTTGACCTCATGAGCAGCACTAATATATGGGACTAGAGTCACATGCACGAAAATTACATCGTTTGGGCCTTTTTGAGTCTTAAATTGTCGTGCGGCCTCAATAAATGGTTGGCCCTCAATATCTCCAATAGTTCCGCCAATCTCGGTGATTACGATATCGGCACCAGATTGCTCGGCGATGCGATCCACCCTATCCTTAATTGTATTTGTTACATGTGGTATTACCTGAACAGTACCACCCAAAAAATCTCCACGACGCTCTCTAGAGATAAGTGATTGATAGATCGATCCTTGAGTAAAATTGGAAGCCCTGGTCAGATTTTCATCGATAAAGCGCTCATAATGCCCCAGATCGAGATCTCCCTCATGACCATCATCGGTAACAAAAACCTCACCATGTTGAAATGGGCTCATTGTGCCTGGATCCACATTCAAGTAGGGATCCATCTTTAGCATCGTAACTTTATACCCTCTAGCTTTTAAAAGATTTCCAAGTGAAGCAGCAGTGATTCCCTTGCCTAGTGATGAAACAACTCCGCCTGTTACAAAGATGAACTTTGACATGCCTCTAATCCTTTGCTCATGAAAGCCGCTAAACCCTTTGATTTCTCATACTCAAAAAAAGATTCTATCAAGCTTTAACGTTGTCGATTGTTAACCATAAGTTAAATAATAAACAAGCCACTAGCGTTGTGCTCTCAACAATTAGACAAAAACAAAGATTGCGCGCTAAGGGACGAAATATTTCGTTTTCTTAACAAAAACTAACTGCAGTATTATAGAATAACGATCTGTAATCCACTCAAAATTGAAAGGCATAATATGCAGATACTTATTATAGGTGGCTTTCTTGGGTCAGGTAAAACCAGCATTTTAGCTCAACTTGCTAAATATGTAATTGGAAACGATCCAGCACAAAAACCCAAAGTCGCTATCTTAGAAAATGAGATAGGAGAAGTTGGTGTTGACGATGTAATCCTAAGCTCGACTGGGCTTACTATTAAAAATCTTTTTGCCGGATGCATTTGCTGCTCAATCTCCGGAGAGCTCGTCCCGACTCTTCGTCAGCTGCAAAATGAATTTGACCCCGAACTTGCCATTATCGAAGCAACTGGGATAGCCTGCCCAAAATCGATAAAGGATACATTGCTTACAGTTTTTAAAGATACAGATATCAGAATCTGCACAATAGTTGATGCAAAACGCTGGGATGGAATCAAAAAGCCACTTTGGGATCTGATTGAAAGACAGCTTGAAGATGGAAATACATTTTTAGTAAATAAGATCGATCTTGTTGATGCAGACGTCCCAGAAAGAATCATATCCGAGCTTAAAGAGTTTCTTTCTTCGCCCGCATCGGCCGAATATTTTTCAGTTAGCGCAAATGAACAAATTTCCCCCGAAATTTGGGACTATGTGCTTGGAAAGGAAAACTGAAAATGACTGACAAGCACTATAACCATGATCATGAGCATTGCCACGATCACGAGCATAAGCATGAGCATAAACATTGCTGCCACCATGACCATGAGCATGAGCATTGCCACGATCATGAAAGCGAACATTGCCATGACCATAAGCATGGTCACGATCATGAACAT
>CAZLCK010000003.1:4088-9330 GCA_964558235.1 uncultured Coriobacteriaceae bacterium | reverse complement strand
GTTGCTATAGGCCAAGATGGTTATGTTGATTGCACCACACATGAAGGAGCATCTGTTGTAAGCGCATCGGCTTGTATTGCAGATACAATTAAAGCTGCTCGCATTTCGATGGAACATATTCTGAATCTCTTAGGCGGCTGGGTTGAAGAGAACGAAGGAATCGTCGGACATATCAAATGCTCAATAAAATCTGAACATATTGTTTCGATCTCTTACACAGATGACCATGTGCAAACAAAGGAATCCGATGGGGCATTTGTTGTCTTATCCTTTGCATCCATCGTTTTTGGAATCGATCAGCAAATATTAAAAAACAAGGTCGTAGAGCTATTAAATCCAATAGTTTTATAGATTTTTCAACCCCAGAAGCTTTAAATGCACTGGGGTGATCTTTTATATTGAATCCCAAAATTCAAAGTGAACATAGTTATGAGAGGGTAGAGCTATGGCAAAAAGGCTTGGTTGGACGTTTCTAATTGGAGGCGCGCTAGGAATGCTAGCGCAACTTATCTACAATGTCTTGTCTTTGATTTTTACCGATCCTGATTTTTTACTGACTGAGACTTTAGCTTCCGACACATTGGTCACAATGGGTATCTTTGGTGCACTTATTGGTGGCCTTGGAGTTTATAGGCATCTTGACGAACGATCCTCTTTTGGCTCGGGTCTTCCTTTTAGCGGATTTGCATTTGGCATTGGTAAAAAAATGATCGGCCCATGGACCGCTCCCAAAGAAAAACGTGAAAATTTTTGGAAATGTAGCTGGCGAGGACTTTGGCTAGTTATTTGGTTTAACGTACTAGTTTTTGCTGGAACTTTTATTATTGCAGCAATCTTTTATTATGTCGTTGGAATTCATGACAGTTCCCAATTTATGTGGGTACAGCCTGGTGAATCAGTTACAGGTCCACTTCTTTACTTCACTGCCTTTATAACTGGTGGCATCATCGCCTGCTTTTGGGAGGCAATTCTTATCCTTACCAAGATCGACTTTGTCTGGATTCTAGCCTCTGCATGGCTTTTTGGGGCACTCCTTACACCAACTGGAATCATGGGATGGCTAGGCTCATTTGGCGGATGGGGCAGCGAGGTCATGATCATGAATGGAGGCCAAATCCTTTATAACGTAGCATTCATGTTTTTTAACGGTGAAGCACTTGCTTCATGGGAGTTCATCGTTTTGGTCACAACGATTGGATGTTTGTTCCTAACAGGTTGGCTTTGCTTTATAATCCACATTTTGCGATTTGGTCATAAGCCACAAAACTATAGTGAACTTACGGAAAGTGATATCGAAGCGCAAACCTCTCCACAAAATACTAATTAGCAGCGTAGGCTTATAGAACAAAGGGAGCCTAGGGCAGTGGGCTATGGCCCACTGCTGGACGATAGCCCACTGGCCGGGCACGCTTAAGGCTCATCCCTATTAGACAACGTACCATGCTCGACGCACCACCCAAAAAAAGGAAGGTATGGCGTTTGATAACCCTACCTTCCTTTAATCTTGCATCAAGCAAAAAGCTGTAATTTACCTATCTATACTGCTACACCGACTCGTTTTACACTGCTTCGTTTCCACGCTGGCCAGTCCTTATTCTTACGACATCATCCACTGGGAAGATAAAGACCTTACCATCTCCAACATCTCCAGTTCTTGAAGTCTCACAGATTATTGAGACCAGTTCCTCTACCCTACCATCTTCAACGATAAGCTCAAACTTAACCTTTGGGATGGTATTCATCATAACTTCGCTGCCTCTGTAATATTCCTTCCATCCATGTTGATTACCGCATCCATTTACTTGCGAGATCGTCATTCCCGAAACTTTCGCATCAAATAGCGCGTCTTTTAGTTGCTCCATTTTTTCAGGGCGTACGATCGCTGAAATCTTTTTCATCTAAACAACACGCCTTTCATTTTCTATAACCTTCATTCAAACATCTTTTCTTCTTAAAACTCTTAAGAGTTATAGACCAATCGAGATTGTTATTTTTGCTACCCAAATATTGCCAACATGCTAACTTAATTTATTTGTTGTATGTAAGACGCTTAGTCCATTCCAGTGTAGGCGGGATATGCACTCTCACCATGGCTGGTTATATCAAGTCCCATTGCCTCTTCATCTTCGCTAACACGTAGCTTGCCCTTGAAGATTGCTTTGACAATAAGTCCGATGATGATACCCATAACTGTGACGAATACAATTGTGATTAAGATACCTGCAATCTGAGCACCTAGTAGAGTTGGGTCTCCGGTATAGATGAGTCCTCCAAAATCTGTCCAAGAAAGCTCAGGCACACAGAAGATACCTGTGAGGATTCCTCCAACTACTCCACCAACAGCATGGCATCCAAAAGCGTCAAGAGCATCGTCGTAACCGATCTTTTTCTTCAAAGCAGAGATTGCAAGGTAGCAGATTGGAGAGACGATTATGCCCATTAAGATCGCAGCCCAAGGCTCAACAAAACCCGCTGCAGGGGTGATAACAACTAATCCTGCGACCAGACCTGTGCTTGCACCAACGAGTGTGGATTTTCCTTGACGAATACGCTCAACAACCATCCATGAAGCCAACGCCGCACCAGAAGCAACAGCGGTATTAAGAACTGCTAGACCGGCAATTCCATCTGCTGCAAACTCAGATCCACCGTTAAATCCAAACCAACCGAACCACAAAAGTGCAGCACCTAAAGCAACAAATGGAACATTGTGTGGCCTGTAGTTCATCATGCCATAGCCTTTTCTACGTCCAAGAAGCACACAGAGGATAAGGCCTGTCAAACCAGAACTGATATGAACAACATCTCCACCAGCAAAGTCGAGAGCACCGATAATATCTCCAATTAGAGAACCGTCTCCGCCCCAAACCATATGAGCTAGTGGCGCATAGACCAAAATAACCCAGATAGCGATAAATGTAATTATTGCGCCAAACTTCATTCTTCCGGCAACAGAGCCTGTAACGATTGCTGCTGTGATCATTGCAAATGCCATTTGGAATACAACGTCGATGATTGATGGATAAACTGCATCTGCTGAAACATTCGCGCTCTCATCAAGCATCGCTTGTACTAGCGCAGTGCATCCGATTTGATCAAATCCTCCGAAGAATGAGATTGATCCATCTCCACCATAGGCAAAAGACCAACCACAAACAATCCAAATGATGGCAACCACTCCGATGACTCCAAAGACCATCATCATTGTGTTGACAACATTTTTTCTCCTTGACAAGCCTCCGTAGAAGAATGCCAAGCCCGGTGTCATCAATAGCACCAACATGGTGCAGACGAGCATAAATGCCGTCGAACCCGTATCAAACATATATCCACCCTCTCTATTAGTTTCAGGCCTAAGCTTTACTGAAAAGCTCTTGATACGGGTAGAATTTTGAAATCTGAGTGTTTCGTATCTATTTCAAAAAAGTTAAGACCGTTGTAGACGGTAACTGAAACATAGGTATTTAATCTTTTGGCAATATAGTCGCTAAATTAGCGAAACATTTCCTAAAATTTAAACTCATTACGAGGCGCTATCGCATTGGCTGAACTAATACAGCCGATTTAGAAGAAGCCGCCGCTCTATCCCCATAGCTAAAACAAGGGGTTTTATCGGCGAAACTTTTGATAAAGCAGTTAATGAAGGATATCACCCAAAATATAACGAGATAACTTTTTTAGAGTTAGCAGCAATCTTTTCCTTTGCGCCTTCACCCTTAATTTCGCAAATTACTCTAAGTGCTTCGCTAAGATCTTTTTGCTGATCAGCCGCAGTATAATTTGAACTTTGAACTGGGCCATCAGTCTCTAAAAGCAATAGTTTTTCCGGGATAGCTTTGATATATTCTTTACCGCGTTTGCTCTTCCCCATCATTGGGTTTACAGAAAAATAACAGCCAAGTTTTTTTGCACGAGCTAGCTGATCACTAGATCCTGAAAACCAATGCATAATACAAAGACATTCATCTACTGCCCCTGTTGTCTCCAAAATATCTAATACTTGTTGTGCTGAATTGATTGCATGAATTGAAATGATAGCTCCATAGGGCTTTTCGAGAGTTTTCGCTCTCTGAACAGTCTGTACACAGATCTGTTCAAAAATTCTAATTTGATCTTGCTTGCATGCCTTTGCTCTTTTAGATAGATCGATACCGACCTCACCTACTAAAAACCCGCTACATTTATTAACACTATCGATACGAGAACATATCTCATACAAAAGCTCATCTTGCTCTGCTTTTTCCTCTGGGATCCACCAAGGGTGAAGTCCAATACCAGCACATATGTTTCTATAACGCTCAGAAAGCAGCGATAGATCATCATAGGTTTTTGGAACAACAGTGCATGCTAGCATCTTTGCACCGATCTCTTGAGCATCAGCTGCGATTTGAGTTGGATCTAAAGCAAAATCCAAATGAAAATGCATGTCATACAGAGCCGGCATTTACATTCCTAAAATCTCATGTATCACTTTTCCAGCGAGCATCTGTCCCATAATCGGAGGAAAATACGACATAGTTCCAAAATTCCTTCGATCAGACTCTAGACCAGAAGCATTGTGTCTAGATTCTGGAGAAAATAAAACTTCTAGATCAGAAATGCCGCGCTTCCTTAGCTCTTTACGAACGACACGACAAAGTGGACACCCATATGTATCTTCTATCTTGCTGAATTGCAATAGATTTGGGTTTAGTTTTCCTCCGCCGCCCATGCTAGAGATAATTTTTATACCAAGACGATATGCTTGCACAGCCAGTTCAATTTTTACCGTTACTGTATCAACTGCATCTACTATAAAGTTGACCCCATTTGTTTTAGCATCTCCCAAAAGCATAAGGACATCATCTGCACTCAAAAACTTATCTACGCAGGTAACATTTATATTGGGGTCGATATCAAAAATCATCTGCCTCATTACATCTACTTTTCTAAGACCTAAAGTTGAGTGAAAAGCAATTGTTTGTCTATTTATATTTGACTCGCAAACTTTATCGCCATCAACAATCCAAAGATTTCCGACAGCTCCCCTAGCAAGTGCCTCTATGCAATTCGAACCAACTCCACCAACACCCACAACCATAATTTTGCTGCTGAAAAGTTTTTCTAAACCATCTTTTCCAATTATCGCTTCGAGTCTTGAATATTGATTTTCGCCTGGCATTGACTAACCTTTCAAACCCATTGATTGAAATTAGGGCGTGGACAAAAACTTGGACATGCCCCTTTAATATATGCCGAATCT
>CAZLCK010000003.1:0-3988 GCA_964558235.1 uncultured Coriobacteriaceae bacterium | reverse complement strand
AGGGCTATGCGATTCTTAAGAGTCAGAATTTTTATCTTTTATCTCCTTTAAAATCCACTTTGGTCTAAAAAGATAATCTAGATGACGAAGCACCGGAATCGACTCGATAACCTTCGTAAACGAAATCTTTTCGGATAAAAGATTTACGACCAAAAGAACGACGGTCAGAGGAATTAACAGCCATATTGGAAGAGTAATTGAAAAGATAAAACCTACGAGTGCACCCATTGTATTGGCTCCAGCGTCACCAAGCATGGCTATCTCGATATTATCAAAATGCCATGTTGCAATTAGCGGTCCTATGCAGGCCAAGACCATACATAGGATCTCTAGCCAATCAAGCGAAATTCTTTTTGACAAAACAAGCGTAACCATACAAAAAATAAGAAAGATCAGATACATCTTTGAAGCCCTAAGTGGGCGAAGATCGAAGAGGTTCATCAAATTAGCCAAAAGTGCAATTGTAAGGCCTGCACAAATTATCCTAACTACAAACCATGGCTCAGTTGGATCGCAAATCGATATTGCACTAAATAATGAAAGCAGCCCAATTCCGATAAATTTAAGCATTCCTGTTGTTAAAACTCCATGAGAAAGCTCACGAAAATGCCCTTTAAAACCCTTTGGAGATTTTCCTACAACCCAGTCGTCAAATAGACCAAAGGCACATGTTCCGGATAAGAGTGGAAACGCCATCATGATGACGTGCATCCACTCTGGAATATCAATGTTGAAAAAATCTAGCGCCGTATTGCCTATCCACACGGCGACTAGCCAGACAAACCAGACAATACCAAGACCGCTTAAAACAGGACGTCCTCTGTAGTTTTCTCGTGTTGGAGCATTTTTTGCAAGCGAAGGAAAAATCATAGCTATCGCTGCGATTGGAATAACATCGCAAAGAACTATCACCAAAAATAACGAAAACAATTTTTGTCCCTCCACACACTCCACACACTGTAGCAGCGTCTATATCAACAGCTTGATACTCAATAGCTTGACGCCACCTAATCGAGACAATTCATCCACACCAATTTCGCACCAATTGTGTAATTGTCTATTCTACCCATATAGGAGATCAAATTGCCCAACTAATAGCAGTTTAGAAGCTTTTTGGCCTATAACCCAGCTATTCGCTATCATTTTGGTTGACACTCCCCATGCCTAAAGGCAGGGGGTTCTTGCATTTTGATAAGATATAAAACATATAGCCCTGCTGATAAAGCACGAATGGATTTTTTGGCGCGAATGGATCTTTTTTATTTTTATGTCTAAATCTGATAACACTAGCTCTATTAACACTACAAACACAGATATAGCTGAGAGCAATGCTGAAGAGGCTAAAGGTGTTGTTCGTTCCACGATTACCATGTCGATGGCCACACTGCTCTCACGCATTACAGGATTCGCGAGAACTTGGGCATGTGCTTTTGCGCTTGGGAACACATTTTTAGCAAGCTCCTACCAAATTGCAAACAATATACCAAATATGATTTACGAGCTGGTTGCTGGCGGAGTCTTAACTACGGCATTTTTGCCCGTTTATATGACATGTTTAGAGCGGCGTGGAAAAAATGCTGCTGGAGATTTTGCATCAAATCTCTTGAGTATTGCCGCAATCGTTTTGGGTGTTGTCTCACTTTTGGCAAGCGTTTTTGCACCTCAAATCGTTGCGACTCAAACCCTTATGTCTACTCCAGAGGAAGCTGAAGTAGCAGTCTATTTCTTCAGATTTTTTGCTCTACAAGTGATCTTCTATGGCATAGGTGCGATTATTTCTGGAATACTTAATGCTCACAAGTCGTTTTTGTGGCCCGCATTGGCTCCTGTATTCAACAATATTGTCGTTGTGATAACGATGGTAGGATACGTATTTATCTCGGCTGTTAATACCGACTTTGCACAAATATGGCTAGCTGTTGGAACAGTCCTTGGTGTTGTGGTTATGTTTGCTGTACAAGTGCCCGCATTGATAAAGCAAAAAATTCCGTTGCGTTTTCACATCAATTTACATGATAGCCAGCTCAAAGAGACCCTCAGAGTCGCTCTTCCTGCGATAATTTTTATTATCATCAATCTGGCTGTAGTTAGCGTGCGCAATTCTGTTTCGATGGGTGTATCACTTGAAGGTCCATCTACCTTAAGCTATGCCCGGCTGTGGTATCAGTTTCCCTATGGGGTTTTAGCTGTGGCACTATCAACTGCAATGCTTACCGAGATGAGCGCGGCCTCTGCCAATGAAGATTGGTCGCTTTTTAGGCGAAATGTACGGCAAGGACTCTCTGGTACTCTCTTTTTAATACTGCCTTTGTCTGCACTTATGCTCGTTTTATCCGAATCTCTAAGTGAGATCTACCATGCAGGTTCCTTTACTGCAGAAGACGTTAGTATGGTTGCAGAGATCTTGCAGTATTGGTGTATATCATTGCCTTTTTATGCAGGTTATATGTATTTATTCAAGGCTTTTTCTGCAATGAAATCCTTAGGACAGGTTACTAAGATCGATGCTATTTGTCGCATCGGACAGGCCTCTCTCTATGCGATTTTAAGTCTAGGGGTCGGCGACTGGAGCGGGTTTGGTTTAATCGGAATTCCAATTGCAGATATTATTTTCTATTTTGCAATGTTTTTAATCCTTTGCATCCTGATGCAAAAAAAGGTTGGAAACTACAGACTAACAGCCGTTTTATTAAGTGGAGGCAAGTCTTTAATTGCATCTGTAATAGCAGCTCTAGTAGCTTTTGGTATCTTGCTTCTATTTGGAACTGTAACAAATATCGGCACCGCCTTGATTGCAGTTATTGTATGTGGAATCGCTGGGTTGTTAGTATTCTATGGTCTTTCTAGACTTTTTAAAATTCACGAGACCTCATTGATCGACGAGGCTCTCTTAAAGGTATTTAGCAAAGTTTTTAGAAGAAACAAAGCATAGACTGATGAGACTGATGCAAGCGACTGTTTTTATTCCCGCATATAACGAGGAAAAACGCATACGCAATACGATTGAAGCGACGCTAAGTATCCCAAGTGTCAACCGCGTTATTGTAATAAACGACTGCTCACAGGACAAAACCGCCTCAGAGGCATTAATCGCTGGTGCCACGCTAATTACTTTGCCCAAAAGAACTGGCAAAGGTGGGGCTTTGATGGCTGGGCTTATTGAAAATCTTAATGACGAAATAATCGTGTTTTTGGATGCTGACTTGCAGCAAAGCGCTGAACAAGCTTCGCTTTTAATAGATGCTATTAATTCTGGAGAGGCTGAGCTTGCAATAGCTAAGTTTCCAAAGCCCGCTAAGAAAAGTGGTTTTGGCAAGGTAAAACAGCTAGCCCTAGATGCAATTAGCCAAGTTGCTCCTGATTTTGACTGTCAAAGCCCGCTATCCGGACAACGCGCGATTCATCCTGATTGTATACATAAGATTTTGCCCTTAGCCGATGGCTTTGGAGTTGAAGTTGTTATGACCATTAAAGCTTTAGAAGCTGGTCTAAAAGTCAAAGAGATTCCAACTACTATGACTCACAATCAAAGTAAAAACGACCTGCATGGAATTTTGCATAGATATAAGCAGTATAAAGATCTAAAAGCAGCACTTAGTAAGCTTTCTTTAGTGTAACTATATCTCCAGACTAATTTGAACACGATGAAGCGTCTTCGCAAACAATTTCGAGTTTCAATTGTTAAGTTATAGCGAAAGTTTAAGTGCCATACGGTGAGTGCCGGAAAGTTCTACAAAGCCGAAATGTTCGTAGAACGTGCGCGCCGATTCGTCGACAGGATCCACGATAAGTGCTTTAGCTCCCGCAAGTTCAGCAACCTTCATGGCGTTTAGGATGGCGTCCCTAAGCAGTGCCGCGCCCAAGCCACAACCCTTAAACTCTTCATCAACGCCCATCATACCTAAAAGCACTGCTGGCACCTGCTCTGGAGCGTTGCGTGCAAACCATCCTCCAGAAACATCAGCACGGGTAACACTGTGAGTACTCA
>CAZLCK010000002.1:13977-78582 GCA_964558235.1 uncultured Coriobacteriaceae bacterium | reverse complement strand
GATTTTTTTCTAGCATCAATTGAAAGCTTGGCAAGAGATAGATCTCTTATCTGACCTGCACTAAGATTTAGAGCTTTGCAAAGTGCATCAACTAGATAACTTTTATCATTATCAATCCCAAAATCTAATGGTACTTTTATCCCTGTTATCTTTAGCATTGATAGTTACCTATTAACCTACTTATTAATTGAAGTAATTCGAATAATCTTCTATAAGTGATTTGTCTGCGCAGCTCGCACCCGCTAGAGCGCCAGAAATCCAAGCCCAATGAAGGTTAAAGCCACCGCATGGGCCATCAACATCGATGACCTCTCCACATGCATATAAATTTTTATATTTTTTAAGAGCTAGAGTTTTTGGATCGAGCTCATCGATATCTATGCCACCACGCAAAACCTGTGAGTTGTCAGCTTTTGCATTTGATGCAATCGTTAATTTAAGGTTCTTAAGCTGATGTGCTAGTCTCCTTAAATCCTTTTTGCTTGGAGTTTTACTCTCTGAAATACCTAGTTTATCTAAAATCGCCCTAGTTATTTCTCTTAGCAAAATTCCATCTAGCAATACTAAAAGATCTGTCTGATACCCTATAGCTAAAGCTCTATTAAGTCGAATATTCAATTCATTGAATAGTTCATCTTCTGTCATATTTGGAAACATATCGATTAGAGCCATATCTCCAATTTTACTAACACGAGAAGCGTCAAACACAACAATGCCGCTAATACCATATTTTCTAAATAAGAGCTCACCTTCAGATGAGTACTTTATGTTATTCATCTCATATTTATTGATCGCGAAATTAGCATTGTCAGAAGTTATCTCTTCTCTTTTTGTTTTTCTTGAATCACTAAAACTGCTCTGTTTAGAATCCAGAATTGTAAGTTTTACACGCCAGCGAATTCCATCGAGCTGACGTACAATTTTTTCTTCTGTCTCCAAAGGGCCTAAAATCTCATACTTAGGCAGGATACGAATATTCAACTCATCTAAAAAATCAGGATGTGAGCATGCAACTACTACTTTATCTGCATTAAATGATCTTCCATCTTCACTGATACAAATCCAACGCCCATCATTCATCTGTCTCAGGTTTTTAACAACACAATCACAAATTATTTCGACGCCTTTAGCTTCACAAGCATTAAGTAGAACATCAACAACAGATCTAGCTTTATTCGTAATGGGATAGATATGGCCTTGCGAATCTTCAAAAGTCATAAGAGCAAGATTGTAGAAAAGCCGTCTAATTTCAGAACAACCAAAACTATGTAAGACCTCACTAACTAAGCTTTCACCATGCCATTTAGGATAATTATCTGGAAGTCTTGCGGGGCTAGCAGAAGTAATCGCACTATTCGAAAGATTGCATCTTCCATTTCCAGTACGAAGCAACTTTCGTGCGGGTTTTATATCAGATTCAAGTATTTTAACCTGATCAAAACCAGCAGAAGCAAAAATAGCACTCATGAGTCCAGATGCTCCTGCTCCGATAATAATCAATGATCTTTCATCTCTGTATTTAGACATTATTTTTCACTCGTTTGATTTCAAAAGGTATTGAGTATAGCCTCAGTTAGGCTCTTCAAAATCAAAGTATAGACACTAATCCATTTAAAGCCATAAATCTCAGCCTTCTGGATTCTTTGTAGGGCAATTGATTTTTAATGCGCTATTCTGAAACTATGGATAACAATGATATCTCAAAAATATGGCCGAGTGCGCCCGATGGTGCTCCTGATCCTTTCGCGATAGATGCCACTACTGGAGAGCGACCTTTATTTGTTCCAAGTGATGTTCCAGGATATCGTCCTGCTTACTTTGGACATGATGCAGTTGATGCTAATCTTGTCTTAGAGGGCGGGTCTATGAGAGTTCAATTCACATGTGGTGTTTTGGATTATTTTTCAGACGAGGGACTTTTCCCAAAAAGGGTTATTGGAGTTTCTGCTGGAGCACTCTCTGGCTTTAATTATATTGTTGGAGCACGCGGTAGAACATGTGCACTCAATATAGGTTTTAGCTCAGACAAACGATATATGAGCATTTGGTCGTATTTGACAAGTGGCAATGCTTTTAACGTTGAGATGAGTTTTCACGATATTCCATTTGAGTGGATACCATACAAACTTGAAGAGTTTACTTGTTCACCATGTTTACTCACTGCAGTTGCAACAAATCTAGAAACTGCTGAAGCTGAATATTTTGATATCACAGATCCACTTGATTCGATGAGATATTTGCAAGCATCTTCTGCTATGCCCTTTGTTTCGCAGATCGTTGATATAGATTCCAAACTATATTTAGATGGGGGAGTAGCAGATACTATCCCAATCGATTGGTCAATTAACACTGGTGTTGAAAAGCAAATTGTTGTGTTAACCCAAGATAAGACTTTTATCCAAAAGCGTAATAGGTTTAATGAACTTGCTTGGCTTTGGTATAGGAAATATCCAGAGTTTGCCGAAAAGGTCACAAAGCGTTACACGCTTGTTAATAACTCAAGAGAAAGGTGCATAAATCTTGCGAAAGAGGGAATGATCTTTTTGATAATGCCCCCTGAGCGGATTCATCTAAATACTCTAGAGCGTGACGCAAGAAAGCTCTATGAGATCTATGAAATGGGCTATAACCAGGCTAAAAAGCAGTTTAAAGATTTAGAGCGTTATTTGAATCTATAAGACTTTAATCCATATTTAAGAGAACGCTATATAAAATTCTTAGCAAAGCAGTTGTTGCGCTTAAGAGTCTTATATAAGATTTTATGAGTTAAAAAGCTCAATTCCCGGTAGCCATCCTTGAGGAATAATACTATCAAGTAGTTGCCGATAGTAGTCTACGATATCCATTGCGTAGAAATATCTATTGCGCTTGCGATTATCTATTGGCGCTAATACATTTGCAGTAACTAATTTTTTTAAAGCATCATTAGCTGCAGGCAAGGTTTTATTGCTTCGCTCAGCAACATACTTTGCATTAATAATTGGATGCGCTAAAAGATCGTGCAACAAAATATCGCAGATATCGTCTCGCCTAACTTTTTGGACTCGCCGCCGCCAATCCTCTTCGATCTCTCTATAGCGTTTTTCCATATCTTGAACCATTTGAGCTTCACGCAATAATAAATTTGCGCCATGATATATCCAAAGTTCTAATGGGTTTTGTTTTCCTCTAACCTTAGAGTTGGCTTTTAGATTATCAAAAGGATCATCGATACGTCTTATTGATTCAATTGCAACGGTGACTATGATATTGTTCGTGAAATTCCTTTTTGCATAAACAAAGTAAGATAGCTGCCTTGCTAAAGCTTCGATACGTGATTTGAACGGGCGTATGTACTCTAGTTGGAAGTGCGTCAAGCTAGCCTGAATCTGTGGTGTGTAATAGTCGGTGTTACAGAATTGGAAAAGATCTTCCATGTATTCTTCAATACGGTTCGGTGGAAGAATACGCCTTTGAGGAAGTTGTGGATGCAAAATTTCTGAATTATCAACTCCAGATCCACGATACTGTTTTTTAAATTGAATATCCTTTGAGTAATTAAGGTCTTCATGAATCTTCATAACCGATTCTTTATTGAAGACAAAATCGCTTGCATCAGAGCACGAATTATAAGCTTTGATGTAATTACGATACTGAACTGCACGTCCTGCACTTGGACTATGGACTCGCAAATCACTAGGAGCTACATCTTTTTGATTTTTAATATCGTGCATAAGTAGACCAAATAAATCCACTTCTGCACCATCAATAACTGCAGAAGCAGTGGCTTCCAAATTTAAAAGCGTATTCTGGATACACTCTAAATAAGGGCTGTTTCCCATATACTCATCAATACGGGTAAAAGTACGCTCACTTTTAGAGATCAATTGAAGCATTCCGGGGCTAAAGAGCTTTGGTTGCTTAGCAATTAGCTTTGGAATATATGAGGATCCCAGCTCTAAATCCATCTTGGCTCTAAGGATGTTAAGTCTAGATGGTTCTGCCAAGTAAAAACACCGTTCCTTTAATCTAATTCAAAATGGTACAAGCCAATATCACAAATAGATTTTCAAAAAGTCGTTTTACAAAACAAGATCTATTTGTTTAACTTTCTTTACACCAAGGATATTCATTTTTTTCGATTTAATAATTTCATTAGCAGTCGAAAAACAACATTGTATGACGTATATATTAAAGTCTAAAGTTTTTAACTTCAAGATAGCAATTATTTAAAACGAGATATAATCTTTTGTAATTACCTATTTGTATAGGCAAAGATCAAATTATGCGTATTCTTTATCCAAAAACGCGATAATGTCTCCTGATTCATACATTGCTTTTCCATCAATAAACAGACATGGTACTTGGACTTTACCACCTTCGTTTAATAGACGCTCTCTTGCGTTAGGCTCTTCAATGTAAATGATCTTTACATCTTTGATGTTACGCTGATTTATAAAATTAATGACCTTATTGCAAAAGGGACAGCCTGTCATAGTATATAGCTCTAGTGTTCTGCTCATTTTAACCTCCAAACTAATTTATTAAATATCTTTACCGTTTGTTGCATGATTCTACTTCATGAAAATTGCTCATTTAATCCAAAATAACTTTCGTAGAATAAATTTTAGGATTATCGAATGCGAAATTTATGCATCCTATATCCTTCTTTAATGTAAAGTTTTTTATTCGAATTTAATGTCATTTCTGAAAGGCAAATAATAGATGAGTTTGGTAAACAATATCGATGATATTTGCTCTAATGGCCTAAACAGCATTGCTGCATGTCAAACTTTAAATGAGTTAGATTCCACCAGAGTTGCTCTCCTTGGCAAAAAGGGTTCATTGACGACAATTTTAAGATCTATGTCTAAAATTCCTGCAGAGGAGCGCGCAACTATTGGAAAAGCTGCAAATATTGCTCGAAAGTCTCTTGAAGAGGCGATCGAAAAACGACTAGATGAACTGAAAGCTGAAGAGCTTGAGGTAAAGATGGCCTCAGAGGCAATAGATGTCACACTTCCAGGACGTCAGCACACAATAGGATCTAGACATCTCATTGCAAATGTTGTTTCTCAAATATGTGAAATCTTTATTGGCCTTGGATATGCAATTGTCTCTGGTCCCGAGGTTGAAACTCAATACTACAATTTTGAGGCTTTAAACACACCGCCAGATCATCCTTCACGAGGTCTACAGGATTCTTTTTATGTAGTTGACGCCACAGGAGCTCAAACCAATGTAAGGGGAGAATCTGACGTTTTGCTTCGTACACAAACATCAGGTGTTCAAATTCATGCAATGGAAGCCGCGAAACCTCCGATATATGTTGTTGCTCCAGGTAAGGTTTATAGAAAAGATGTACCAGATCCTTCGCATCTACCACAATTTACTCAGGTTGAAGGTTTGGTAGTTGATAAGGGGATCACCTTTGGAGATCTAAAGGGAACTTTGGACTATTTTTGCAAGCAGATGTTTGGTCCAGATAGAAAGACAAGATTTCGTCCGCACTTCTTTCCCTTTACTGAACCATCTGTTGAGGTAGATGTTAGTTGCATGATCTGCCACGGTGAAGGCTGTCGTTTTTGTAAAAATACTGGATGGGTTGAAGTTTTGGGTTGTGGAATGGTAGATCCAAATGTATTTGAATTTGTTGACATTGATCCAGAAGAATATTCAGGTTTCGCCTTTGGAATGGGTGCAGAGAGAATTGCTTGCTTGAAATATGATGTTCCAGATTTACGTATGCTTTTAGAGGGCGATATGCGATTTTTGCGTCAGTTTTAAAATCTGTTCGGAGACTTTTTATAACTTTGGGTTCACCACCTGAACAGGTGATTATTACGAAAACTGTTATTTTTTAAATCTTTGTAAGAAATTTATTTAGAGAGCTAGGAGATGTCCTTAAAATGCTCGTTTCATTAAAGTGGCTTAAAACAATGGTCAATATGCCGAAAGAGGCAGACGATATAGACTACCTGTGTGATCGCTTGGATATGACCGGCACCGGTGTTGAAGGCGTTAATAGAATTGGTGCTTCGTTAGATGGTGTTGTAGTTGGTCAGATTGTTTCAAAAGAGCACCATCCAGATGCAGACAAACTTTGGGTTACCGCCGTTGATGTGGGAGATAAAAACGTTGACGAGACAGGAAATCCACAACCATTGCAAATTGTCTGTGGCGCACAAAACTTTGAAGCGGGAGACAAGATTGCTCTAGCTATGATTGGGACAGTCTTGCCTGGTGATTTAAAGATTAAGAAGTCAAAGCTTCGCGGTGTTACTTCTTATGGAATGAATTGTTCTGCAAAAGAGCTTGGTATCTCAGATGATCATGAGGGCATTATGATTTTGCCCAAGGATGCTCCAGTTGGAATGCCAATTTGTGAATACCTAAACCTCTCTGACACTGTATTGGATCTTGAGATTACTCCAAATAGACCAGATTGTATGTCGATGTTAGGTATGGCTCGTGAAATAGGGGCTATCTTTGATACGAACGTGACATTTGAACCTCCTACACTCGTTGAAAAGGGCTCAAAGACGGCTTCTGAATTAGTTGATGTGACTATCGAAGATGCTGATAGATGTCCAAGGTATACTGCTAGAGTAATTGAGAATGTAAAAATTGGCCCATCACCCGATTGGCTTGTTCAGCGCATTGTTGCTAGCGGTGCGCGTTCTATTAATAACATCGTTGATGTAACTAACTATATTTTATTTGAGCTAGGGCAGCCATTACATGCTTTTGATATGGGATGCTTTAAGCAAGATGAAAATGGAAAGGTTCATGTCGTTGTAAGAAAAGCCTTTGATGATGAGCCCTTTACCACTTTGGATGGTAACGACAGGATTTTAACTTCAGATATGACTGTTATTGCTGATGGTAATTCTCCATGCGAACATCGAAATGGTTTACCTGAATCTGGAACTCCAGTAGCTTTGGCAGGTGTTATGGGCGGCCTTGACAGCGAAGTTACCGATTCCACAACAACAATTTTGCTAGAATCTGCAACTTTTGGATCTGGTTTCACTTCACGTACAAGTAGAAATCTTCAACTATTCAGTGAGTCTGCTGCCCGCTATGAGAGAGGTGTTGACGCTCAAACCTGCGATGATTTTTCTGCCTATGCAGCCTCTTTAATTGCAGAGGTTTCTGGTGGTAAGGTCTGTCCAGGTGTAGTAGATATCTATCCAAAACCAGCCGAGGTTCATCAAAATACCTTGCGTGCAGATAGACTTAGAGAATTTATCGGAGCTGATATTCCAGATGAAGTAATGGTTCGTATACTCGTTAAGCTTGGTTGCAAGGTTGAAGAGAGTGGCAAGGAACATACATATGTTGTAACATCGCCATCTTATAGACCCGATCTTACGCGTGAAATTGATCTTTACGAAGAGATTCTAAGAATTTGGGGAACAGAAAAAGTTGACGGCACTTTGCCTTCAAGTTCAGGTTCAGCTGGTGGTTGGACTTACGACCAACAGATCTCAAATAAAATCGGACTTATTCTAAGAGCTTGTGGTGTTAACGAAACACTAACTTATTCATTTGTTAGCCAAGACGATATCGATCGTGCAAAAATGGAGCGAGCTATTAAGGGTGAGCCTGTTGTGCTTATTAACCCACTTAGTTCTGAGATGAGTGTAATGAGATGCACTTTGATTCCAGGTCTTTTGAGATCGATTGCATATAATCATTCGCGCGGTGTTAATAATGTGCACTTATATGAATGCGGTGCTGTGTTTGAGGGTATTGAGGGAAAAGCTCAGCCTGATGAACCTCAGAAGGTTTCTTGTGTTTTAACAGGATCTTGGAACGAACAATCTTGGAACGATAATAGTCATGCAATTGATTTTTATGATGCAAAAGGAATTATAGAGACTCTTGCACATGAATTAGCAATTCCTAAACTTCGTTTTAAAGCAATTGATCCAGAAAATGCTCAGTGGTTGCAGCCTGGTTGTGCTGCTCAGGTGTTATCTGGAAAGAGAGTCCTAGGCTGGGTCGGAACAATTCATCCGTTGGTTTGTGCAAGTTTTGATATAGATTCAAGTGTGTTTGCATTTGAGCTAGATGAAAAGGCATTGATCGAAACCTCCACCATGTCTCGTCCGTTTAAGCAAATTCCACAATATCCAGCTGTTGATATGGACTTATCCGTTGTTTTAGATGACACCATTGAAGCATCGAGTGTTATAAACGTAATTCAGTCTGCTGGTGGCAATATGATAGAGTCTGTAACGGTCTTTGACGTTTATAAGGACGAAGAGAAAATAGGGGCAAACAAGAAGTCTTTGGCTTTTTCGATTATCTACAGACTCCCAGACAAAACACTTACATTCGAAGAAGTTGAAAAACGACATCGACAAGTTATAGAGAAGGTGCAAAAAGCAACTGGTGGCGCAATTAGGCAATAGCTTTTTTACAAAGCTTGGTTTACCCCACCAGTATAAATTGTGCGATTTACGACCATTGAATTGCCAATTTCAAATAGGTAATTCAAGTTGTCTAGATATGTTCCGGGAGTTGGAATACCATGAACTGCCAACACGTCTAATCCACTTGCATCAATTATTGTTTCAGCAAGCTGCACGCAGTTTGTGTTTACAGCAACATATTTTCTAAAAGGTCCATTTGGAGTTTTATAGAGTTTTGCACCAGTATCTCTTACAAGTTTGCAGGTGAAATCATCATGGTTCCACTCTTTTAATTTACCCTGTTCCCACAATTCATAATCGCAATAAAATCTAATCATTTGTGACTTAAGTTCGTCGAGCTTAGAAACAACTTGTTGACGCTCATCATCGTTAAGTTCTATTCCAAAACCTATTAAAACTTTATGCTCTTGCTCTAAACAGTTTTTTAAATAGGGTTTAAATGGGGCAAAAACAAATACTCCATCACATAAAAAACCACCAAGTTTAATTGAATGCTCATCATATGTTCCATAAGATATGACCATATCTTTATATCTGATATCTACATGCCCAATTCGAGCAAGACCACTTTCTCCTGTGTGGATCAATATCTCAAGATCTGTATGTTTTGGTGCTCTAGGTAAAACTGTTTGAGAAATTGTACCTTTTGATTGACCAACAGTTTTAAAGTATCTATTAAAAGCGTCTATTGTTTGTCCAGGAAGCATGGCGGTGATAAATACAGGCAATGCAATTCGTACAGACTTTTTTATTCTTTTGGCAGATCCGGTGTCGAGCAATATTTCAGAGAATGCATCTATAGCAACACTGATACCATAGATAATTAAATAAATTCCCGATACTAAAAACACTACATTTAAGTTCTCATTTGCGCTAAACGCAAAAACTATTGCCGAGAAAATAAAAGAGACAATCATAGAAATAAAATGTCTGCACATTCCAGGAATTTGCATAATTTTGCACTGGACTATCATCAGAAGCCTAATTAGCGCTAGAACTAGGAACAAAAATCCAAAGAAAAGTGAAATTGCTACTTGAAAAAATATTGGGTAGATCAAAAAAGTAGCAGCCAAAGCAGGTAAAATCACAGCAGCAATCAAAGCTGGAATCCTTTTGCTATCTTTATATAAGCTAATGCACCAAGGAATTGCAAAAAATAGGATCAAGATACAGACGATTATGCTAAAAAGTCGTTCAAGAAGATTAGGCTCAGCTATCAAAATTATTCCAAAGCAAATAAAACATAGCGCCTGAATAAACATTAAAGTGGGAGTAAATTGCTTTTTAACTAGAAATCCACTCTTTTTGTCTTTAGAACTACTCATTATCAAAGGAATTATTCACAGAGATGATTCATGCCTGTTGCAAGAATTGTATTCACATGATCATCACAAAGAGAGTAATAAATATTCTTGCCATCTCTCTTGAACTTAACTAGCCTTGCTTGCTTGAGTGTGCGTAATTGATGTGACATGGCCGATTGTGAGACACCAACAACTTCGGCTAAATCTGATACGCTCATCTCTCCAACCATCAAAGCATATAAAACCTTAATTCTTGTAGTGTCAGCAAAGATTCTGAATAGATCAGCCAGATCATATAAGGTCTCTTCATCAGATAATGATTCTCTGGCTAGCTCAACAGCGCTATCAGATTGGTATTGATCATCAGTTAGTTCGGTATTGTTTACAGACGCCATATTAATCACACCTCTAAAGCGATTAAAAATAAAATCATAGAGAGTTAACTAACATAATATCTCAATTTTTTACGCTTAAATAACACTTGTGAACAGCGATTGGGCAAACACTAATAATAAGCTTTAAAGCTCTAATCCTTTTGCCAAATTACTGTACACAATTGCAAGATAAGTGGCAAAAATTTCATCTAATCAAAATATACTTTTTTAGAGTTTTAAGTGTCAGATTTGTGAAATAACCAACTTAAAACGAAGTGCAAATTCGATAATGTTTATTTCTTTATTAGTCATATCGGAGAGTTCTATAAGATGATTGCTGTTCTTGGTCTTGGCTTTATCGGACTTACAGTTGCTCTAGGATTTGCTGAACATGGCGAAAAAGTTTACGGCGTTGACATTGATGAGTTTAGAGTTGATTTAATCAGACGTGGAAAGATCCCTTATTATGAGCCAGGTCTTGATGAAGCACTTGAGCGTCATCTAAATCACAATTTTTCTGTGGTTGATGATATTGATGATCTTCCTGACGGAATTGACTGCTTCTTTATTTGCTGCGGCACTCCAAATTTAAAAAATGGCAAGCAAGAACATACAAATACAAAGCGTGCTATTTCTGACATCTTAGATGCTGGTTTTGAAGGCTATTTTACAATCGCAATTAAAACTTCTTTGCTTCCCGGAACTATGGACGAACAAATCGTTCCATATATTGAAAGCCAGGGTGTAAAGATAGGGGAGGATTTGGGCGTTGTATTTTGTCCAGAGTTTATTCGTGAAGGCAAGTGTTGGCACGATTTTACTCATCCAAGTAGAGTTGTAATTGGCCTTTCAAATGAGAAAGATCTCTCGATTATATCGAAGTATTATCAGTCCTTTGATGCGCCTATAATGGCTGTTTCCTATAAGACTGCCGAGTTTATTAGATATATGACCTCGACGCTTTTAGCCACGATGATTAGTTATTCAAATGAGATGGCTCAGGCTGCAAAAGTTATGGGTGGAATTAATATCCCTGAGGCTTTTCGAATTATGCAAACTGACTCCAGATGGTTTGATAATACAATGCGTGGATATGTCTACCCAGGCTGTGGATTTGGGGGAGTGGCTTTGCCGCAAGATACATCTGACTTTGTAAAAATTGCAAAGGACCAGGGTGCGGATATGTCGCTATTGGAATCTGTTTTGCATATTAATGATACGCTTCCCTCAAAAGTCTGTTCTGAAATATCTGCTAAGACTTCAAAAGATGAAAAATTAGGCATACTAGGACTTACTTTTAAAGAGGGCTCTGGAGATGTAAGAAACTCAGCCTCTGCCAAAATAATAGATAACTTGTTAAAGATGGGCTACAAGAAGATCTATGCTTATGATCCAATCGCAAATGATGATTATGCAACTGTCTATAAGCAAAAGATTCATTATTGTTTTAGTGTAAGAGAGATCTGTGACATTTGTGATGTTGTTATTATTGCAACTCCTTGGAGACAATTTAAAGTTGTTAAAGATTATGCTAAGAATAAAAAAGTTATCGATTGCAGATATATGCTTAAAGATTGTAATGAAAACAGCGCTATTGCATAATTGATGCTCTTTGTTTTTGGTAGACACAGTTTGAGGTTTTGAATAAAAGTTTGCAAGAACATCTAAAAATAATTTCAGAGTACTGTTGCTCGATCAATTCATCTCAATTTATTCAATGACCTGTCTTTTTTATGTATTTTTTAGTCGGAGAACCGTTCAACGAGCTTATTTTTATTAAAGAATATGACGATTAGGTGAATTCTTGTTCAATCAAGGTCTTTCTGGTAGGATTAATGCGTTTCGTAAGTAAAGAAACATTTGCCCTTCTCATTGGGTTGAAAACCTGAATAAATGAAGCAAAAACACACAACTCGGGCTTATTTAATCATTTTGTGCTCGCAATCTAGCTTCTGGATCAACTATGTTTGATTTTGTTTTGCTATGAGCTTGATCGCTAGAGATCCGTTTTGTTTTGTTTCGTTTATTCAAGAAAACTGACAGTGAAAAAGGAAACGGGGATTATTTTATGATCCAAGAAACAAAAAATTTCGGTCATATTAAAAAAGTTAGAGCATTTTTCTGTGCATTTTTTGCTCTTGTATTGTTGCTAAGCACAGTTCCTCTGTCTTATGCTGCTCCATCTGATGATCTGCAAGCTCAAGCTGATGAAGTCAGAGCTAAACTTTCTGAGATGCAAGATCAACTAAATGAGGCATCTGATGATTACTATACCGCTCTTGAGGAGTACGAAGCCGCTGTTGAAGCGATGGAGCAAGAGCAGCAAAAAATTGATGAATTAGAAGTTCAAATAGAGGAATCTCAAGAAGCTCTAAATCAAAGAGCCGTCTCAATGTACACAAGCGGTCAAGCAACTCTTTTGGACGTATTGCTAGGTTCCACTTCATTCCAAGATTTTTCAACCACTTGGGAGCTTTTATCTGCATGGAATGAGGAAACTTCTCGAATTATCTCCACCAATAAGGAATTAAAAGCTGAGTCTGAGGCTGCTTTAGCTGAGTATCAGGAACAAGAGCGTGTTGCCGCTGAAAAACTTGCAGAAGCTGAGAGCATTAAAAATGAAGCTGAGGCCTTGGTTGCTCAATACCAAGAAGAATTAGATAACTTAGATGCTGAAGTTGCTGAATTAATTGCTCAAGAGGAGGCTGCAGAAGAAGCAGCAGCTCAACAGGAATGGCAGCAAAATAACAGCAGTTCTTCAGGAAGTTCTAGTTCTAGCAGCTCTTCAAGTTCTTCCAGTAGTTCTTCTGGAGGATATTCATCTGTTGTTGAAGCTGCATACTCTAGACTCGGATGTGCTTATGTGTGGGGTGCTACAGGACCTGATACCTTTGACTGTTCTGGTCTAACACAATGGTGCTATAGCCAAGCTGGTATATCTATTCCAAGAACATCTAGCGCCCAATACTCTGCAGCAACTAAGATTTCTGTATCTGAAGCTCAACCTGGGGATATCCTGTGGAAACAGGGACATGTAGGAATCTATATCGGTAATGGAGCTTATATTCACGCGCCTTCATCTGGTGATGTGGTTAAGATCTCATATAACATGAGCATTTGGACTTATGCATTGAGATTTTAGTTAACAAAATGGATAGTACGTTTTGTTATGAATCTCATTCAAAATAAAAATAAGGCAGTGTTTAGGTTACGATTTTAATCAAGCGTATAGAGTAAAAACCTAATATTTGAATTTAGAGACGCTTACATAATGCGAGCGTCTCTTTTTTCTGTTAAACTTCGAGAAAGAACATAAAAAGCTAACAAGTTTCAAACTCGAAAGACAGGGCGAGCATATTGTTTGGAATGAAGTCTTGTTTAAGAAAGACAATATCCATTCTTATCGCAGCATTAATCGCAGTATCTCTTTCTCCATTTTTTTCTCTTTATGCTTATGCAGTTACACAGGCTGAAGTGGACAGTGCTCAACAAGCGCTATATGCAGCTCGTGAAGAGGCTGTAGCAGCTGCTGAAACCTATTATCAAGCTTTAGATGCTTATGATGCTGCGGTTGAAGCCATGAATGAAGCTCAGCAGAAAATTCAAGAAACTACTGCTCAAATCGAATACAACCAAGAAAGGTTGTCTGAGCGCGCTGTATCAATGTATATATCTGGCAGCCCAACAATGCTCGATGTTTTTTTGGGAAGTACGTCATTTAGTGATTTTGCTACAACATGGACTATGCTTTCTGCGTTAAATGAAAATGATGCCATGATTATCGAACAGACTAAGGCATTAAGAGAAGAACAGCAGGCTGCTTATGATGAGCTTGCAAAGCAGAAAGCAATTGCTGCTGAGGAGCTTGCTGCCGCTGAACAGGCCAAAGCTGATGTCGACGCAAAAGCCGCTGCTGCACAAGCTCAGTTTGATAGTTTAAGCGCAGAGCTTCAAGAACAAATTACTGCTCAAGATATGGCAGCAAATAGTAGTACATCATCATCTTCGTCTGGGACTCTTCAATATGTTTATGGTGGTGGAGGAGTTACATGCAATGTTGAATTAGCGCTTTCATTAGTTGGCTCTGCCTATGAATATGGAGCTGCTGGACCAGATGCTTTTGACTGTTCTGGCCTTTGCTATTACTGCGGAGCTCCATATAGATCAAGCGATTCGCTTTATGCGAATGCTCTATCAAGACTGCCTCTTTCTGAAGCTCAGCCTGGAGATATCTTATGGAAACAGGGTCATGTCGGAATTTATATTGGTGGAGGCCAATATGTTCATGCATCGACCTCTTCTACGGGTGTGATTATTAGCAACCTTTCAACCAGTGGCTTTCAATATGTGTTAAGATTCTGATGTTATCAATATCATTTATAATTTTTCTTGTCGTTTAATTAATTAATTGATGGGGGTCTAATGAAAAGAAGATTATTGACAGTTGCGTTTTCAGTTGTGTTCGCCCTTGCTTCTTTTGCGGCTCTTGCTGGTTGCTCACAATCAAGCGAATCCACCGTGAATTCTGATTTTGCTGGTACTTGGGGGTTTTACTCTGTTGATAGCGATGGATCTGTTGTAACCGTAGATGATATACAAGATGTATTAGATTCAGGATATGGTGATAGCCTTGGCATTTCTGATGCTTCTGAATTTGCTTATCTTGACCTAAACTCTGATGGAACTGCTGAGCTTATTATGCTGGGTGAAAGCCTATTTGATAGCACAACAGTAACTTGGGAAGCTGGAGAAGATAGCGTTACTTTATCAGCCGAAGGTGAGACTGTAGTTCTAGCATACGATTCTTCTGATGACACTCTTACCTATTCTGATGACGATCAAATTCTTACTTTTCAAAAGCAATAGGATATCTATATAACATTAATTTAAAAGGGGCATGAATTTGTATGATTTGTGCCCCTTTTAATATTCCTTTTTTGATTACATAGACCTTCTTAATATCTGGCTCTAAAACAATACAATCTTTTAGTTTGTTTTCTTGGCTTCTTGGGAGTGCGGACAAGCTTCCATTAGAAGGACAATTCTATGAAACTTGCTACAGCTTTTGAGACCGTTAAAGTGACAAAAAATAAATCTACGTTTTGTGTATCTGAAAAGAAAGAATAGAAAAATCCGGATTTAAAAGCCCCTTCAAATTTAATTAAAGGGGCTTAAAAAATCTAAGTAATTGACCTTTAGTGGATCTTTTAGGCAAGCAATGCCAAAAGTGGAACAAGCAATAAGGCCATGATGTTAAAGACCTTGATCATAGAGTTCAGCGCAGGACCGGCAGTGTCCTTGTATGGATCTCCAACGGTATCTCCGGTAACAGCAGCTTGATGAGCGAAGGAGTTCTTTCCTCCATAATTACCTTCTTCAATGAGTTTCTTGGCATTATCCCAAGCGCCACCACCATTTGTCATTGAAATTGCAACAAACAGGCCAGTAACTATTGTTCCTACCAAAGCACCACCCAAAACAGTGGTTGTAAACGTAAATGCTTGATCGTATCCACAAGCATTTAGAATAACACCGACGACGATAATAATAATTGGAGTCAAAATAGGAATCATCGCTGGTAAAACCATCTCACGAAGTGCGGCACGGGTAACCAAATCAACACATTTTGCATAGTCTGGTTTGGCAGTTCCCTCCATGATTCCTGGAATTTCTTTAAATTGACGGCGAACTTCTTCTACAACTCCACCAGCAGCCTTTCCAACACTTGTCATTGCTCTAGAGGCAAATAGGTATGGAAGAAGTCCACCAATGAATAGACCAATCAAAACAAATGGACTTGAGAGATCAAATGTTAGAGACGCACCGGTCTGCTCAGCGACAGAATGTGTAAAGTCGGCGAACAAAACAACAGCTGCCAATGCTGCAGAGGCGATTGCATAGCCTTTGGTAACAGCTTTGGTAGTATTACCAACAGCATCGAGAGCATCGGTATTTTCACGTACCTCTTCTGGTAGGCCGCTCATTTCAGCAATTCCACCAGCGTTATCTGTAACAGGTCCAAATGAGTCGATCGCAACAACAATGCCAGCCATGGAAAGCATGGCTAATGCTGCGACTGCAATACCAAAGATGCCACCTAGAAAATAGCTAACTAAGGTAGCGATAACAATGACCAAAATTGGTAATCCTGTGGATTCCATTCCAACAGCAAGACCTTGAATAATATTGGTTGCATGACCAGTCTCAGAAGCTTTAGCAATGCCATCGACAGGTTTTTTGGTTGAAGAAGTATAGTGATCGGTGATGTATACCATAGCTGCAGTTAAGACAACACCGATGATTGCACAGACCCAAACTTGAATTGGAGTGATACCAATCGGAGCAAGTAGGGAATTGCTGATCTCAATATCACCAAGCATCCAGTAGGTGATTGGTAAGAATGCAATAATAGCGATGATAGCGGCAATCCAGAGACCTTTATAGAGAGCGCCCATGATAGTGCCATTTTTACCCATCTTGACGAAGAGGGTTCCAATGATTGAAGCTACGATAGATGCTGCTCCAATAACAATTGGAAAACCAAGCGCGATAGCCAAGTCATCAATTCCAAAAGCAAGGTTACCAATTAGCATTGCAGCAACTGTAGTTACAACATAGGTTTCAAAGAGGTCTGCCGCCATTCCTGCACAGTCACCAACATTATCACCAACATTGTCTGCGATAACTGCAGGATTACGAGGATCATCCTCTGGAATTCCAGCTTCAACCTTACCTACAAGGTCGGCTCCAACGTCAGCGGCTTTGGTGAAGATTCCACCACCAAGACGGGCAAAGACAGAGATTAAAGAACCACCAAATCCAAGTCCCACCAAAGCTGAATCATCGGCGATTCCAGCAAAAACAAAGATGGACATAATGGAAACTGATAGAATTCCAAGTCCAATTACAAACATGCCAGTAACAGTTCCAGATTGGAAAGCTACACGAAGAGCCTTTCCTAATCCGCTGCGTGCAGCCTCAGCAGTGCGTACATTCGCTGTTACAGAAATTCTCATTCCGATAAATCCTGCTGCGGCAGATGCTATGCCACCGACTAAAAATCCGATAGCGGTCCAAAGTCCAAAACCAGATACCCCTAAAAATCCAGGAACTAAAAGAACTATAGCTATAGCGACAGCTACGATCGCAACAGTGCGATATTGACGGCTGAGGTAGGCCATAGCACCTTCTTGAATTGCGGATGCAATGCTTTGCATCTTTTCATTACCAGCAGATAGCTTCTTAATTTTTACAATAAGAGCTATCGCATAAACGGCCGCGATAACACCAGCAACTAAACCGATGATAAGCGGTAACGTTTGTGATGCTTCCATCAATAATTCCTTTCTTTAGTCCATAGTCCTAGAACCAACCTAACTAAGATATTTCAATAGATTCATAAATGCTCCATATATTTGGTATGTTGTATTCATAAACCGGTAAAAGCTTCTATTTGTTAGATTGATTTAAAATAAATAAAGATACGAAATTTTTGAATCTTAATTAAAACGGATTTGATATAGATTAATTTGGGGAATTTTTCATGAAAAAATCTAAGTTTTATTTAAATCAATATTTAATAACTTCTTTTGTTTCAATTGTTTTTGCACTTCTTTTAAGTATGTTCATTTTGGCAGGCTGTTCTGCAACGTACAAGGTAAATTTTGAAGGCACATGGATATTGTCTGAATATCAAAATGCCGATGGAACTGTTTATAACGATGAGAACTTTAGTGCACTTGGATCTAGCGGAGCCGATATAATGACGCTTCATCTAAATTCTGATGGTAGCGCAACCTTTAGCTCATTAGATACCGATCCTCTTTCTGGCCTTTCTTTAATTTGGGAAGCTAACGATGATGACAGTGCAATTGTATTAACTTCTACATCTGATGGCGGACAATTTCAAATTGATTATGATGACGAAACTGAGATGTTGATATTTGAGTATCAACAACAAGTTATGAAATTTGTAAAAAGTTAGTTGTACATTCAACCGTAGTTTTCTTGGAAATCTGATACTTTTACTAATCATTTAAGGAATAGATGTTGGTCTAAAAATAGCTTGGCTTCTAGCTAATTTTTTAAAAGCTTTTCAGCACACTTGTAGTTTGGATAATATTTGCCCATATGTTCTTTAAAACCGCTACCGTGATTTGGAAATTTGATATGTCCAAGCTCATGAACTATAACCATGTCTAAACATTGTGGGGGATAGAGAGCAAGCTTATTTGAAAAGCGAATCTTTTTAGTTGCAGGTGTGCAAGATCCCCATCGTGTTTTCATTTTTCTAATCGAATAACTCTCGCATTTTAGCCCAGTAATGCTTTCAAAATAATTTAATCTCTTGTCAATTTGAGCTTTTAGCTCATCATTTAAAAAGTTGTTCCAAAGTAATTTAAGCTTCTCAATATTATGTGGCTCTTGTGTTATTAGATACAATTCTTTGCCCGAATTAGAGAGTTTAGTTGTGATAGATTTATCAGCAGTGTCCAAGTATTCCAAAGAATATGCACTTTCGATAGAACTGAAACTTGTTCGTACAATGGTCGATCCATTTTTTAAGAGGTAACCTCTAGAATTATTTTTAGCTTTAACAATTCTTAAAGTTGAAATTTCTCCCCAAATTGTGATTTTTTCACCGTCGATAAAATCGATAGGTTCGTGTTTTATTGCCAAAGCAAAGGACTTTAAAGATTTATCGATCCATCTTTGTTTAGATTTTAAAAATTTTTCTATATCTGATCTGCTAGCTGATTTTGGTGCGCATACTGTAAATGATCCAAAATTTTTATTAAACGAAAGCCTAATATTTTTAAGATTTTGTTTATATATTAGTTTGTATGCAGGTAGATCTCCTGTAGCTAAAACATCTATCGACTCTATTATTTTGTATGAGTTTTTACGTCTTTTGCAAAGATTTGTAACCATTGATACCTAAATGTTATTTGTCCGCTTGATAAATCATTAATGACAATTATCTTAGTAGAATAGAAAATACAGACAATCTTAATTATTGATAACGATGTTTTGCGCAGGAGATAAAATGCAGCAAAACTTTTATAAAAACCAAGCTAATAAAAATATTTCAAATGAGCTAATAGATAGCAAGATTGATGAATACCTTGAAGATAATTGGCAAACCGTTCTTGCCGATATAGCTAGTTTAATTGCAATCGAGAGTGTAGAGGATTTATCTTGTGCATCAAAAGGTGCACCATTTGGCAAAGGGCCTAAAGATGCCCTAGATGTCGCACTTGAAATTGCAGAGAGACTAGGATATTTGACAAAAGATTGCGATGGGTATATCGGCATTGCTGATCTAGAAGGAGATTCCGATAAGCAGGTTGGAATTATAGGGCATGTTGATGTAGTTCCTGCTGGTCCCGATTGGAATTTTGATCCATTTAGCCTTACTCGAAAAGATGGATATTTAATTGGACGTGGCATATTTGATGACAAAGGTCCTACAATAATTGCTCTACATGCAGGTAGTTTTTGGGCTCAAATGGGCATAAAACTAGAGTCAGATCTACGCTTTTTAATTGGGTGCAATGAAGAAACGGGCATGCAAGATGTCTTATGGTACAAAAAGAACTATCCAGATCCAGATTTTCTTTTTACACCAGATGCATCCTTTCCCGTCTGCTATGGAGAGAAGGGGATCTTAAATTACGAGTTAAGTCGCGATATCCCTTCGGATTGTAAGCTGATCTCTATAGATGGCGGAATGGCTGTAAATGCTGTTCCTGGTCTTGCTTTTGCTACTGTTGCTCAAAATATTAAAAAATTTCCAAATGAAAATAACATAGAACTTGAAGCTATCGATATAAATACCACGAAGATTACAGCTCACGGAAAAAGCGCTCATGCTTCGACTCCCGATTTGGGAATTAATGCAATTGGGATTCTTTTGAAATATCTCATCGATAATAAAATTGTTGAAGGTAAATTAGCTAACTTTTTGCAAATCATTGCAAAGATTTGCAAATTTTACGATGGAAGATCTTTGGAAATTCAATGTTCAGATGAACATTTTGATCCACTCTCTGTGACCTGCGGGTTAATAAAAATGCAGAAACAAAATGTCACTCAAACTCTTGATATCAGATATCCAACTTCTATAACAGAAGAAAAAATTAAAACCCAGCTTCATAAGATCTTTGACTCAGATGTAAAGATAGAAAAGACAATGCATAAGCCCGTCTTTTTAGTAGATCCTAAGTCCAAACCAATTCGAGCCTTGCTCGATGCTTACAATGATGTAACCAAAGAGAATGCAAAGCCCTTTACGATGGGCGGTGGAACTTATGCGCGTCTTTTTAAGAATGCAGCAAGCTTTGGTCCAGGAAAAGCTAGTGAGGAAAAGCCTGACTGGATTGGAAGTATGCATGGTCCAGATGAAGGTGTAAGCGAAGAGCTTCTAAAGCAAGCATTCAGAATTTATGTCCATGCGATATATAGGCTCTGCTCATCATTTAGATAATGTAAGCATACATAGAAATGTTTAGGAGAATTTGTGCTAGATCTTGCTAATCAAATCTATATCAGCGAAGGCGCTATGGGCACAATGCTTTTACGTCAGGGGTTAGATCCAAAGGATAATTCTGCCTATCTAAATCTCGAAAATCCGCAAGCTATTGTCGATACCCATAGGCAATACTACAAAGCTGGAGCAACTTGTGCGACAACAAACTCTTTTTCGATCTGTACATCGGATGATAAAAATGATCAAGCTTTAGCAGCCAAAATGGTTAAGGCTTCAGTTGATCTAGCACGTAAGGGCAATCCCGATGGGCTTGTCTTTGGTGATGTAGGACCATGCGCTTTGGTATTAGAACCATTAGGATCGACTAGTTTTGAAACAGCTTACGATGCCTACAGACGACATGTAGAAGCTCTTGTGAGCAGAAAACCCGATGCAATATTGCTTGAAACTTTTATTGATATAGCCGACATTAGGTGTGCAATTTTAGCTATCAAAGACTGTACTGATTTACCAATAATTGCAAGTTGTACTTTTAATACAGATTCAAGGATGCCACTCTCTTCAACAACACCTGCAGCAGCAGCTTTAATTTGCGAAAAGCTTGGTGTTGATGCTGTTGGGATGAATTGTGGCCTAGGCCCTAAGGAAGCATTGAAGATTATCCAAGAGATGATCTCTCAAACAGCACTTCCGCTGATTGTTCAGCCAAATGCTGGCCTTCCAATTTTAAAAGAGGATGGTTCTGTTATATATCCAGGCACTCCAGAAGAGATGGCCTCTTTTGCTCTTGATTATGTTGGTGTTGGAGCCACAATTATTGGATCTTGTTGTGGTAGCGACCCAACATTTACAAAAGAGATCGCAGTTGTCTTAAAAGAAGCTCAACCATATCGCAACATGCATAATGTACATTCTAAAAGTAGCGGCAAAGATTCATTAGTTAATCTTGCATCTATGAGCGATGTTGTTCAGGTGAATACAAATCAATGTAATTTTGACGATTATGAAAGAGTTGATTGTTCAGATAGTTCGACTGAAAAGTGGGATATTTTGGAACTAACTACTTTAGCGCCTATTGTTTTTGAATCTGATAATCAATTTGAATCAAAAAACGATCTTCAAAGACTGGACATCTATTTAAAACTTTATTCAGGAATTGCTTTTGTAAATGGTGATATTAATAATTCTGCATTAAAAACTGTCTGTGCAAAATATGGTGCTGTGTTGATTTAAAAATTAAGAATTAGGCTCTGTTATATCCACGCTGGGTTAACAGAGCCAAAAATTAAGATAAAAGTAGGACTAGTGAGAAAAGGGGAGAGCGTCTAAAGACTAATTAAATATAGTCTTCCCATGTCCGCAATGGATTGTGCGTTTTCCAATGCTAATTACGCGATGGAGAGAGCTTTCCATGTGCCTTCTGTTGCCATAAATAGTGGTTCTATAATCCTTACAACTTGGCATACAAGCATCACCAACTATTAAATCTGTACCCCAGATATCCAAACCAATAGATCCCATCGTATGCCCAGGTAATTCAATTATTTGAGCATCGATACCAAAAGGCTTAAGCGAGTCACCTTCTTGCAAAAATAAATCAGGATAGAATTGATCGATCTTATTTACTGGGATAAAAAACTTATTAAATAGCAAAAGCAGATAACCAAGCAAAGTGTTTGCATGCATTTTTTGAATTTTATTATCTGAAATCATATCTACATCTGCCGAATGCATGGCTATCGGAATATCTAGCGTTTCAGCGATAACTCTTGCATTTGCAATGTGGTCATAATGACCATGAGTTAAAACTATCAACGAAACAGCCTCATCTTTAGCTGCCTTTAAAATTTTTGTTCTATTAGACCTTCTGCATGTATCTACCAAAATTGCATGTGTTCCTTGACGAACCACATAACAATTGTCTATTCCACATGAGATACGTTTGACGTATTTATCTGACATTTAGCTCAATGATTTCGATCTAAAACAATATATACAAGAGGATAGGTAATCGATTTATCAAAGATTATATTGATCATTGTTTTATGATTTAGTGATGACTTCTGCCAGTTGCAATGATGTTCGTTGTTTGGCAAGTTGTACAATTATTGATAAAAATATAACTTTATTTTTACAATCTTATAAAGCAATCAAGATCTTTTTTGACTATGAAAAATCAGGATTAGAAAGGGTATGGAGCATTGATCTATTCTACTCAGATCGAAAATATGTACCCACTCGCACAGGGCGCATGTCATGGGCCAGCCCCCATCCCTGAGGAGGGTAAGTGGGTCAAAGCACGTGAGATATCTGATATCTCAGGCCTTACTCATGGAGTTGGGTGGTGTGCCCCTCAACAAGGAGCTTGCAAACTTACGTTAAATGTAAAAGATGGAATTATCGAAGAGGCTCTTATTGAGACTATCGGTTGTTCAGGAATGACACACTCTGCCGCTATGGCTTCTGAGATTTTACCTGGAAAGACAATTCTTGAAGCACTCAATACAGATTTGGTTTGTGATGCAATCAATGTTGCAATGCGTGAACTATTCTTGCAGATAGTCTACGGACGCTCCCAAACTGCATTTTCTGAGGACGGACTTCCAATTGGTGCCGCTATGGATGATCTTGGAAAGGGAGATCGTTCCATGATTGGAACAACCTATGGAACTAAAGCAAAAGGTTCTAGATATCTTGAAGTAACCGAAGGGTATGTGACCAAGCTTGCTATTGATGAAGATGATGAAATTATCGGCTATGAATATGTCAATCTTGGAAAGATGATGGAGGCAATCCGAGCAGGTAAGGATGCCAATGAAGCTTTGGAAGGCGCTTCGGGAAGATATGGAAGGTTTGACGAAGCTGTAAAGTATATCGACCCGAGAGAGGAATAATCCTATGGCTGATTTTGAAGGCAAAGAGCGAAGAATCCACAAGATCAGCGCAGAGCTTAGCAATTACGGAATTGATAGCCTTGAAGCTGCAAGGGACGTTTGTGCTCAAGCTGGTATGAAGACTCTTCCATATGACATTGTCAAAGGTGTTCAACCAATTTGTTTTGAAAATGCTGCGTGGGCATATACAGCTGGCGCTGCTATTGCAATTAAATCCGGTATTAAAAGTGCTGCAGAAGCTGCAGAAAAGATCGGAATTGGGCTACAAGCTTTTTGTATTCCAGGTTCTGTTGCTGAAGATAGAAAAGTTGGATTAGGACATGGAAACTTAGGAGCTATGCTTCTTCGTGAAGAGACAACCTGCTTTGCATTTTTGGCAGGCCATGAGAGCTTTGCTGCAGCAGAAGGCGCAATTGGTATTGTTAAGAATGCAAATAAAGCAAGAACAGAGCCTTTACGCGTTATCTTAAATGGACTTGGAAAAGATGCCGCTCAAATTATTTCACGCATCAATGGATTTACATATGTACAGACTAGCTTTGATTACGCAACTGGAGAACTTTCTATTGTGCGAGAAAAAAGATATAGTTCAGGCGAGCGTGGAGATGTGAGATGCTTTGGTGCAGATGATGTTCGTGAAGGTGTTGCAATCATGGAATTTGAAGATGTTGATGTTTCGATTACAGGAAACTCAACTAATCCCACAAGATTCCAACATCCTGTAGCTGCAACATACAAAAAACTATCTACCGAGAAGGGTAAGAAGTACTTCTCTGTTGCTTCTGGCGGCGGAACAGGAAGAACTTTACACCCCGATAACATGGCAGCGGGCCCTGCGTCTTATGGAATGACAGACACCATGGGTAGAATGCATTCTGATGCTCAGTTCGCTGGATCTTCATCAGTTCCGGCTCATGTTGAGATGATGGGATTCATTGGGATGGGCAATAATCCTATGGTTGGCGCCACTGTAGCTGTCGCTGTTGCTGTCGATCAAGCTTTAAATAGATAGTCAGATTATCTATTTACTTTTTATTAATTTATTTGAAAAACCTAACTGTCTATTTTGATTTTTTGAAAGAATGGCTCTGTAAAAACAAGGTTTTGCTTTTACAGAGCCAATGATTTAGTACTCTGTGAATATTTAGTGCCTTGCGAATTTTGAAACATTCATTGCTCGCATTGCATTAATTATTGCTATAACTGTAACTCCAACATCTCCAAAAACAGCTTCCCACATATTAGCAAGTCCAAATCCGGCTAAAATCATAATTAGGACTTTAACGCCAATAGCAAAGATAATATTTTGCCAAACGATTTTGACTGTCTTTTTAGATATATGAATAGCTTGTGCAATTCTTTTTGGATTGTCGTCTACCAAAACGATATCGGCAGCTTCAATAGCTGCATCAGAGCCAACAGCACCCATTGCAATTCCAACATCTGATCTTGTTAGGACAGGAGCATCATTAATTCCATCACCAACAAAAGCAAGTCGAGAAGAATCATTTTGCTTATTTATCAACTCTTCAATGAAATCAACTTTTCCTTGAGGTAATAACTGAGCGTGTACTTCATCGATTCCGATCTCTGATGCAACAGCTTTTGCAACTTCGAGTCGATCACCAGTAAGCATATAAGTTCGCTTGATGCCTACCTTACGAAGGTCATCAATAGCTTCTTTTGCATTCTTTTTAATAACATCTGCAATAACAATATGTCCAATATATCTGCCGTCATAAGAGATATGTAAAATTGTTCCAGTTAGATCACAATCATTAAATTCAATATTATTCTCCCTCATGAGCTTGTCATTTCCAACAATGACCACATGTTTGTCAATTGTTGCACTAACCCCATGACCTCCCTTTTCGGAGACCTCTTCAATAATCTCATGATTGATCTCGCCCGAATAGGCTTCTCTAATTGAAATGGCAATTGGATGATCAGAATATGCCTCTGCGTGTGCTGCAATAGAAAGGACATAATTAGGATCAAGATCCTCTTCAGCATGAATTGCTACAACCTCAAACGTACCATCTGTAAGTGTTCCAGTTTTATCAAAGACCACTGTGTCAGCTTTAGCTAAAACCTCAAAATAATTGCCTCCCTTAACAAGAATTCCAAGCTTGGATGCTCCTCCAATTCCACCAAAGAACGAAAGAGGGACAGATATAACAAGCGCACAAGGACAAGAAACAACCAAAAATACTAGACCGCGTTCTACCCAACTACTCCATGAAAGTCCAGCAATTAGGGGAGGTCCTACCATAAGAAGAACTGCAACTATTACAACGATAGGGGTATAAAATCTTGCAAAGCGAGTTATAAAATTCTCAGTCCTTGCCTTCTTCTCGGATGCCTCTTCAACAAGCTCTAAAATACGCGCTACAGTAGACTCTTCATATTGTTTATTTACTTGGATCTCTATTAGTCCAGAAAGGTTGATGCTTCCAGACAAAACCTCTGAACCCTCTTCAACTACTCTTGGCACAGACTCGCCTGTAAGAGCCGAAGTATCGATTTGAGAAGAGCCAGTCAAAATGATTCCATCAAGGGGCACGCGTTCTCCAGGTTTACAGACAATTGTCTCACCGATAGCTACTTCAGAAGGATCAACCTCCAAAAGTTGCCCTTCACGCTTTACATTCGCATGATCAGGTGCAATATCCATCATCTTTGCGATAGATTTTCTAGATTTACCAACAGCATAGCTTTGGAAGAGCTCTCCAATTTGATAAAAGAGCATGACAGCAGCACCTTCAGCCATATGAGGGTCTGTGTCTGGAAAAAATACGAGGGCAAATGCACCAATAGTAGCTATGGACATTAAGAAGTTTTCATCAAAAATCTGTCCGTGGCCAATATTTTTTGCAGCTCTTAATAAAACATCGTATCCAGCAATGAAATAGGGGATGAGAAATAATGCAAACTCTACGTAGAGATCGTAAGGAGATTGAAGCCACAAACTAAGAGGCAGGAAATAGATTACGACAAATAAAACTAAGGCAACAATAATACGCCTTAGAAGCTTCTTCTGTTTAGTAGACACTTTTAACTCACCAATGATATCTATAAAAGACTAATGCACAATGACAACATCAGGCTCAATTCTTGAACAGATCTTTTGAGCTTCATCAAGAATGGAATCTAGTCTCGTCGAGTCAGCATCAATCGTCAATTTAGACATAACAAAATTGATTTTTGCAGAATTTACACCATCGATCTTAGAGATTGCATCCTCCATCTTTGCAGCACAATTTGCACAACCAAGATCTTCAAGAATAAAAGTCTTCTTCATCCGAACCCCTCTTTTCTTCGTTCAAAATCTATTTAATGACTATATTCACTAATGAAATTTGATTTTAATTATATACATATGCACAAGTGTTCATACAATAATGCTATAAATCTAACTTTTTCTCTATGAGTGGCAAATTGATGAGATTTAAAATAAGAAGTATGGAAAAGATATAGTCCTAGTTAGAATAATAGTTAGTGCGTATAATTAAAAATAATTTATAAGAACAATTGAATATAATAGCGATCTTATTAATTAATAAGATCGCTTAGATAACTTAAAATTCGATAAAAATAAGGGAAATTGGGGGTTATATGAAAGCTAGAGTAGTGCATCGTTGCATTCATGTATTGGATCTAGAAAAGTCTCTAGATTTTTATAAAAAAGCCTTAGGATTTGAAAAGATTCATCAGTTTGGACCAAAAGACGGTTCTTGGTTAAATGTCTTTATTGGTAATGGTGAAGATGATTTTGAGATTGAACTTACTTGGAATAAGGGTAGGGAAGAGGCTTATAACAATGGTAGTGATGACACCCATTTGGCGCTACAAGTTGATGACTTTGGCGCTTTTAAGGCTCTTCATGAAGAAATGGGCTGTATATGCTTTGTAAACGACCAGCTTGGTGTTTACTTTATTGAAGATCCTGATGGATGTTGGATTGAGATTTTACCACCAGTTATGGTTGAACCTGAGCTATAAGGTAAGATTTTTAAAATGAAAAATCTCTTCCAGAGCCATCTGCAATACTTTTAATGTTTTGAGATGCTATTTGTAAAGTTTTTTTAGATGGAATTTTATTTAACTCATGTTCAATCATTTTAAAACCTTTTTTGTAGGTATCTTCAGAAGCATAATCAACTAAATACTCGGCCAAAGTCATGAGTGCGTTAGGGTGACAGTAGTTCAAAATTTGACCTGCTTTACAAAATTCCATAAACCTGTCGCCCGTACGTCCTGCCCTATAGCATGCTGTGCAAAAGGAAGGTATATGTCCATTGTCTATCAACCATGAAATAACTTCATCTAAAGTGCGTTGATCCGAGACATCAAACTGCTCGGTATCACGTGGACGTATTTGTTCAGTATATCCACCAACAGAGGTTCTAGAACCCCCGCTAATTTGCGAGATTCCCGCGCTAAGAGCTCTCTGTCGTACGGACTCGCTCTCCCTGGTAGAAATAATCATTCCGGTATAAGGAACGGCTAAACGAATGCAGGCGATAATCTTAATAAATGTATCGTCATCGATGGAATTATCAAAGGCATTTGGATCGATATCATCAGCATGCTTAACTCTTGGGACACTGATGGTATGAGGGCCAACTCCAAATTTAGCTTCCAGATGCTCGGCATGCATCAAAAGTCCGGCGAATTCATATCTATATCTATCTAGGCCAAATAATACACCTAAACCTACGTCATCGATTCCGCCTTGCATTGCACGATCCATTGCCTCTGTATGGTAGTTATAGCTATGCTTAGGACCAGATGGATGGAGTTCTAAATAATTTTGTTTATGGTAAGTTTCTTGGAAAAGAATATATGTGCCAATTCCAGCATCATGTAGCATCTTATATTCTTCGACTGTCGTAGCAGCAATATTTACATTAACACGTCTAATAGCGCCATTATTATGCTTAATCGAATAGATTGTATTTATACTTTCTAAAATGTAATCAAAAGGGTTGTTTAAAGGATCTTCGCCGGCCTCTATAGCTAGACGCTTATGGCCCATATCCTGTAGAGCAATAACTTCTTTTCTAATCTCATCTTGGGTTAATTTTTTTCTTGGAATTGTAGAATTTTGCTTGTGATATGGACAATATAGACACCCATTGATGCAATAATTGGAAAGATATAAAGGAGCAAAGATTACAATTCTATTTCCATAAAAAGCAAGCTTGATCTTCTCTGCAATTTTTTTGATCTCTTCTACTATTTCAGGAATTTGACAAGCTAATAAAATAGAGGCTTCTCTATGATCTAGTCCTTCACATATATACGCATTGGAAGTTTCTTTTGGCGTAGCTTTACGTAAAATCTTCTTGATAAGTTCAACATCATTAGCATGTTCATCTGCATATTTTAGAGTCTCTAGAATCTCATTGTGACAGATAAACTCATCCGCATTTTCAGACAAAAGATTATATGACATCTAGTTTGTGCCTCTTTCCAAATGTATTTTACTGTGATGTATTTTATTTCCTAACATCACCACGAGAGATACTTATTTTACAGCCTATCTTTGCAAATCTATTATGTAGAGCTTCTATTGCTTGAGCATTTTCAGTTCCAGTAACTAACTTGTTCTCATATATTTCATATTTTCCCAATACATCTTGTGGGCTTAAATTAGGCATAACAACATTTGCGCCTGACAAAATGCCCTTTTCGCGCCCAAATTCATCTATTGTTCCAAGCGCAGTAGTTGCTGGAAGCAAAATATGAGGACAAATAATTCTTAAAATTGAGAGTAAAAAACATGTAAGCTCAACAGTTCCTTTATTGAAATTATATAGCGGAGTTGCATGATGAGGGATAAATGGCCCAATTCCACACATATCTGGATTAAGTCTTTGAATAAAAACAAGATCTTTAGCTAAAGTTTGAGGAGTTTGATAAGGCGAGCCTACCATAAACCCTGCTCCAATTTGATATCCTAAGTTCTTTAGTTCACATAGACAATTGATTCGATTGATCTGAGACATATTGCGTGGATGGAGAAGCTTATAATGCGAAAAACTTGCTGTTTCATGACGAAGTAGATATCTATCAGCTCCAGCTTTTCTTAATGCTCTATAGCTCTTTTGCGATCTTTCGCCTATAGAAAGAGTAACTGCGCAGTCTTTGAACTCGTCTTTTATATCCTGTATTACTTCGACAAGAAAACTATCATCTATACAATTATCTTCTCCGCCTTGCAATACAAAAGTACGAAATCCAAGCTTATATCCTTTTTTACAGCATTGAAGAATAGTTGATATATCTAACCTATAACGTTCACAGCTTCTATTTGATGATCGAATTCCACAATAAAGGCAATCATTTTTACAAAAATTACTAAATTCAATAAGTCCGCGAATAAAAATCTCGTTGCCATATATTGACTTTTTGACTTCAAGAGCTCTGGTGGCGAGTTTTGATGCAATCTCAGGAGTTCTATAACAAATAAGATAAGAAAATTCATTTTCACTAAGCGTGGAGTGCTCTATAAGCTTATCTGCCAAACGTTCTGAATATCTGTACATATTTTTATTCAAAACACTCTCCAATTATGTGTCAACAACAGCTTGGATACTTTTTAAATAAGCAAATCAAACGATTAACATACGAGAAAATTAACCAAAACGCTGCCGTTAGAGTGCAAGTTAAAACATTTATATTATGGTAATTTTTAGAAAGAATTAAAATCGTTTAAAAACTAAAACAGTATATTTTATTAGTATGAGGAGTCACTTAAGATGTCAAAGATTTTGAGGATTCTTCCTGGCTTTTTAGTGTGTCTTATTATAGCGATCCCGTGTTATTACATTGGCACTTTGATTCCTGTAGTAGGCGGTCCGGTCTTTGCAATACTTACCGGAATGATTATCTCGATTTTTTGGAAAGATCATGCTAAAGCAGGCGAGGGGATAGGCTTTACATCTAAGAAGATTCTTCAATTAGCTGTTATTCTACTTGGATTTGGACTTAATCTTAATCAGATTGCTCAAGTTGGAATAACATCTTTACCAATAATCCTTTTAACTATCTCCACAAGTCTGATAGTTGCATTTGCGGTAAGCAAAGCTCTTAAGATTCCAGGCGAAATCGCAACACTAATAGGTGTTGGTTCTTCAATTTGTGGTGGATCTGCAATTGCAGCAACAGCTCCTGTTATAAAGGCAAGAGACGAAGAGGTTGCTCAGTCGATCTCAGTTATCTTTTTATTTAATGTTATTGCAGCTTTGATTTTTCCAAGTTTAGGTAGTGTACTAGGACTTACTAATGAAGGCTTTGGACTTTTTGCAGGAACTGCCGTTAATGATACATCTTCTGTTACTGCTGCAGCTGCTGCTTGGGATGGAATGCATTCAGGTTCTAATGCGCTAGATTATGCCACTATTGTCAAGTTAACAAGAACATTGGCTATTATTCCGATCACTTTAGTTTTGGCATTGTGGGTCTCATCACATGAACGAAAACTTGCTCAAGCCGAAGGCGGCTCTACGGTTGGAGGATTTAGCCTCAAGAAATCCTTTCCAATGTTCATCCTTTTCTTTGTTTTTGCATCGATCATTACAACTATTGCAACAAGTATCGGAGTTAATGACTCTTTTTTTGATCCTTTTTCTAACATTGCAAAATTTTTAATCATTATGGCGATGGCAGCCATTGGACTTGGAACTGACGTAGTAAAGCTTATAAAAAGCGGAGCAAAGCCACTTCTTTTAGGATTAACCTGTTGGATAGCGATTGCTTGTGTAAGTCTTGCTATGCAGCATGTAATTGGGCTTTGGTGACATCAAGTAAAATCTAGCTCATCAATTTAATCAGGCAAATTTTGCCTATGATCTCCAAGCATCAAGGCATCATTATGTGAATAATAAGCTTCTGAACCAAAATACTAGTTCTACGTTCTGGCAGACCAGGCAACACCATGGCTATTCGCTTTCCAATTCAATAAGAATCTCAAAGTTCAAAAGTTGCGCTATAGTCTCTTTTACATCGCTTGCTAAATCTTGCTCGTTTGCATCAAATACAGATGATAGAGTTTCGATAATCCAGCAAAGATCTTTTTCAACCAACAGAGCTTCAAAAACAATAGCAGCACTAAGGTTTAAACAATAGATTTCATTTTCTTCACCAAGACCAACGGCCACAGCTGTTGCATCTGGATCAATGCTCTCATCTTCAAGAGCTCGAAGTGCTACTTGCTTGATATTTGTACATCCAGAAATATTCAAATAAGGACGTTGAACAATTGCCTTATCACTTAAAACATACTTAGTCATCTATCTTTCCAATCCTGCACAAATATTAAGAGATCTAAATTCATTTAATTCTTTGGAATTAACCCATATATCACTTAATGACTCTGTTAAAGCATTACCTGCAATACGTGGGCTGTACACACATGGTGCAACGATTCCATTTGGCAATATCGCCAAAACTGTTCTTCCGCAAGGACATCCGTCATCAATCTCTTCAAAAGAATTATGAGAATAGACAAGGCGAACATCCAAGCCCTTATTAGTATATTTTGCTTTGAGTATCTTGATCTCGTTATAAAGAGAAGATTCTTGAGCGTCTGTTAATGTTTTGTCCCAAAATAATTTTGCATTTCCCTTAGGTTTTAGGCCTTTAATCTCAAACGAAGTGGCATTGAGCCTGTGTGCAATCTCAGCAATTTCGTCCAATCGGTTAAAGTTATCACGATATAAAGTTGTAGATATCCCTATTTTTATTCCAGTTTTTCTGCAATTATTTGCTGCTTGTAAAAGATGTTTAAAACTATCTTGTCGATTACGAAGCGTATCGTGCTTTGTTTCAATCGAATCATCTAGAGATAGATGCACTTTTTTTAAGCCAGCATGTTTTAGCTTTTCAGCAACCTCTGCTGTTAGCCCCCACCCATTAGAACATATAGAGACCTGTACCCCGCTTTTAGAAAGATATTCAATTACAGGATAGATATCTTCACACTCTAGAGGTTCTCCTCCGCCTAGATTGACGCTAAAAACACCCGAAGAAATAATATTTTTACAAACTTTAAGCTTTTGATTTAAGTTGAGTTCATCTTTGACAAAACTATGTTCTTCTTCAAGTCTGCTATAGCAATGAAGACAATTAAAAGAACATTTAAAACTGATATTGTAGTTAATGTGAAGCAATGGCCCTGGACACGCCCTGCTTAGCCCCTTGATCTTTCCTGCACTAATGAGATTAGTCATCTTTAAGGATTATGAATCTGAATCGTTGTCCAAATGATTTTCTTGCAACTTTTTAAATCATATTAAGAGATCATAGTTGTCATAGAGACTTTGATAATTCTAGGTTTTTTATAGACGATCTTTTTAGCCATTTTCTCTCCTTTTTTCTATAAGTATAACAAGCTAAAACTGCTCCATATACGGACTATTAATAATTAAATACATAAAAGAAGGTCGGATAACACTTTTGTTGTAAGAGAATGTTTTTCGGATATTTTCCATTTATTTCTTGAAAGAGGTGTCTTTATTACTATGAAATACTCGAGAATATTAACTATTCAAGATATCTCGTGTGTTGGACAATGCTCCTTAACTGTAGCACTTCCGATCATATCTGCCTGTGGTATTGAAACTTGCATTATCCCTTCTGCAGTTTTGTCAACACATACCGGCGGATTTACTGGTTTTACTGTTAGAGATCTATCTAAGGATATCCCTGATATTGCAGCGCATTGGAAAAAGGAAAATATCACCTTTGATGCTTTTTATACCGGGTATCTAGGGAGTAAAGAGCAGATCGACTATATGATCGACATCTTTAATACTCTTAGTAATCCTGGAGCTCCAAAATTTATCGATCCAGCCATGGCAGACAATGGAAGACTCTATCCAGCCTTTGATGATGAGTATGTAGATGCTATGAAGCGCTTATGCGCCGTTGGAGACTATATCTTGCCAAATATCACAGAAGCTGCTTATCTTACTGGACTAGAATATCTCGAGAACTACGATGAAAATTACATTCTAGAACTCCTCCATGCACTATGTGACCTAGGTGCAAAAAATGTTATTTTAACTGGAGTATCGTTTAGAGAAGACAAGACCGGTGTGGTTGTTTTTGAAAATGGTGCATATTCATATTATGAGCATAGGCTTATCTCAAAGGGATGCCATGGAACAGGAGACGTTTATGCATCATCGTTTGTTGGAATGATGATGAACGGACATAATGCCATCGAGTCGGCCAGAATTGCAGCCGATTATACAGTTAAATGCATAGAGCTTACTCAACCAGATACAAACCATTGGTATGGAGTAAAGTTTGAACTCGCTTTACCTGATCTGGTTAATTTCTCAAAATATAGTAAAAACTGTTAAAGAACTATTGGAGATCCGCCCTCATACTTTGGTTCACAACAAACGTTTATGCCTAGTGTTTTATAAAGCTGTTCATCTTCTTGAGAGATAATTACAGAAAAGTAAGCATCACACCCACGAAGTTCATGAGCATGCTCAAGTACTCGAGCAGCTAAGGGGCTAGTCAAAGAACTTGTAGAGAGTGCGATTAACATCTCCATTGGTTGCAAATGTGGATTCACATAGCCAAGCTGTTCAGTCCTTAAATGACAGATTGGCTCAAGAGCAGCGTCACTTATTACATAGATATCGTCATCAATCCCAGCTTGTGCCTTTAATGCATTTAATAACAATGACGAAGGTGCTGTTAAAAGCGCAGAAGTCTTTCCAGTTATTATTCGTCCGTCAGGTAGTTCCATTGCTCCTGCGGGGCCTCCACTGACCTCTTCTTTAAGTAAAGCCGCACTATGAGCAGGGGAGTAATTAGCATTTACTCCTGCTCGATTCATCATGATTTCGATACGGGCTATACTTTCTTCACCCATGCCAGTTCGTTTAGCTTCAACAGCAACTGAATAATAACGTCTAACGATCTCTCGTTTAGCTGCCTCTCGTATTACATCATCATTACAAATGGCCATACCAGCCATATTTACACCCATGTCGGTCGGTGATTTATAAGGACACTCTCCACCCATAACTTTTTCCATAATATTGCGAAGAACTGGGAATATCTCTATGTCGCGATTGTAATTAACAGTAGATTCCCCATAAGCTTCTAGATGAAATGGATCGATTGCATTTACATCTCCCAAATCAACGGTTGCAGCTTCATAAGCGATATTTACTGGATGATCAAGTGGTAAATTCCAAATAGGGAAGGTCTCAAATTTTGCATAACCAGCCTTGTTTTCACGACGATATTCGTGGTAGAGCTGCGAAAGACAGGTTGCCATCTTTCCGCTGCCAGGACCCGGTGCGGTAATTACAACTAACGGACGGCTGGTCTCTATATAGGGATTTTTCCCATAACCTTCATCACTTACAATCAAATCAATGTTATATGGATATCCTTCGATAGGAGAGTGCATATAGCACTTAACCCCCAAAGACTCGAGACGTTTTTGAAAAGCGTGAGCATTGGTTTGACCAGTATAGTGCGTTATTACAACTGATCCCACCATAAAGCCTAGGTTTAAAAATATACCCATCAGTCTCAGGAGATCTTCATCATATGTAATCCCAAGATCGCCTCTAACTTTACTTTTCTCGATATCACTAGCGCTAATTACGATGATGATCTCGACATCATTTATCATGCTTTTTAACATGCTGAGCTTAATATCAGGCTCAAAACCGGGTAGAACTCTCGTCGCATGATGATCGTCGTAAAGCTTCCCGCCAAATTCTAGATAAAGCTTTCCTCCGAAATCCGAAATTCTTTGACGAATCCTCTCAGCCTGCATTGAGATATACTTATCTTTATCAAAACCAATCGAATTAGGCATCTATGCTCGCCCTTTCCGTCTTCTACCTTTAAAAAAGCTAGAAACTACCCCGTATTTTTTAGATTTATAGTCGCCGGTTAGAGTATAACCCACTAAACTAAATAAGACGTTAATCAATTGAGAGGAGTCATCTTGCTCCAAGATATAAATCCAAAATTATTCATCAATTCTTACAAGGTTTGTACTCCTACTGATGAGTCTAAAATATTGACTTTTAAGGGCAGAGATGTCCTTATGAGCGTAGATCGAGATAGAGATTTTACCGTTCCAACTTTTTTTGACTTATCAAAATCCAACATAGATTTAGACGAAAATTTTATCTATCTTTTTTCAATCGATGATGAACCATATTTTTGGCATCCAGAATTTGATGTTGATATCAAAGCTACAAGTTATGAGCCGATTTTACGTAGTTCAACTCCGTTTTTAAAAGACGAGCAATTTGCTATTTCTGTTGGATATCAACTTGGAACTTGGTATGAAACAAATAGATATTGCGGAAGATGCACTCATAAGATGGAAGTTGCCTTAGACGAAAGAGCATTATATTGTCCGCAATGTTCAAATAGAGTTTACCCAAGAATTAATCCTGCAATCATTGTTGCTGTTATTGACGGAGAGAATATATTGATGACCAAATATGCTAGGGGAGAGTACACCGAACGCGCTTTGATAGCTGGTTTTTGTGAGATTGGGGAGACTTTAGAGCAAACTGTAATGCGAGAAGTTAGAGAAGAGACAGGTGTTTGCGTTAAAGACATCAGGTACTTTTCGAGCCAACCATGGGGTTTTGCTAGCGATATTTTGATGGGATTTATAGCTAACTTAGATGGAAGTTCACAATTAAAAATGGATAAAAACGAGCTTTGCTATGCTGAGTGGGTTAATAGAAAAGATATCTATGAAGAAGATGATGATCTATCTTTAACTAGGTCATTGATTATTGCTTTTAAGCAGGGAAAATTTTAAGTCTTAATAAATTATTACCTATTCTTTTTCCTAAATTAATCATTTTTAAATTTTATCCTTTAAGAAAACTAAAAACTTCTTCTTAATACCTTTTAAATTTAAATGGTTTTTATATCATTTAGAGATGGAAGTAACTAGATAAGAGAAGAGGTTATGCATTATGCCAAAGATTGAAGATCGAAAGCTTACTCCTGGCGAAAACTATATGAGAATGCTCAGACATGAGATTCCCGAGTGGGTTCCGATCTGGTCGGTGGGTATGCCTTTGTCGTTTGAAAAAGTTATCCCTCTAATGCCAGTTGGACCTTCTATAACAAGCGGCCATATGGATCCTAATGGAGATGGAATTGACATCTGGGGTGTAAAGTGGGTAGGCGAGGAGAAGGTTGGAGGCGCAAAACTTCCTGAGCCAAATAATTTCATTTTAGATGACATAACTAAATGGCGTGACGTTATTAAAGCTCCAGATTATAGCGATGTAGACTGGGAGCAGATGGTAAAAGATGATCTAAAACTTTGGAAGATCGATCGCAATGTAACTGCTGTTGCTCAAAATATATTTGTAGGCCCATTCCAAACATTCGTATCTTTCATGGGCTTTACTGAAGGTCTCATTGCAATGTCAGAAGAGCCAGAAGAAGTTGAAGCTCTACTTGAGTACATTATGGACTTCTACTGCGACATCGAAGAAAAGTATTTCAAATATTTAAAGCCAGATGCACTTTGGATGGTCGATGATACCTGTTCTGCAAATGTCCCATTTATGAGCGAAGAGATGTTCAGACGCTTCTTCTTGCCATGCTATAAGCGTATGGCTGAGATCGCTTTACAAAACGATATCCCAATTCAATTCCATAACTGTGGTACAGCTGCAAACTTCATCGAAATATGCCATGATGAGGCTGGTGTTGTTGCATGGGATCCAGCTCAAACAATGAACGATCTTGTTGGATTTAAGAAGAAGTGGGGTCGCGAGATTGCTATTGTTGGCGCATTTGATCCATCAGGAATTCTTCTAGAACCAGATTGTCCAGATGAAGCCATCATTGAAGAGGTAAAAAACATCATCGATACCTTTGCTCCAGATGGTGGATATGCATTCTGTGGAGGCTTTGTTGGACCGATTGGTGACGAAAATAACATGCGTAAGCAAATGACACTTGAAAAAGCTGTCTATGACTATGGTGGATGCTTCTATGACTAGTGTTTTACTGTTAAATCTAAGTTATAGTTGTTAGTATTTAGATAATAGATTTGCCACAAAGGTGCCGTGGCGGAGATATCCCGTCTAGGCACCTTTTTTGTGTGCTCATTAGGAAAGTTTGAAAGGAGAATGAATGTACAAACTCAAATATCCTCATCTATTTGAGCCTATCATTTTGGCTAACACCTATTTTAAAAACAGGATTTTTGCTTCACCACAAGGAACTAGTTTAAGCACATATGGAAATCAGCCTTTGCCTGAAAATATGATGTTTTATGAGCGTAAGGCTATGGGTGGATGTGCCGCTGTCTGCTATGGAGATGCAACCGTAGATAGCGAACTAGGAATGGGAAATGGCCCACATATCCATATGGATAATATCGCGAATTGTGTTCATTTAAATAGGATGGCAAAATGTGTTTCTAAACATGGTGCTGTGCCTTCTATCGAGTTAAATCACTGCGGCTCTTCCGCTAGACTTTCCTATGACATGGGTCATACGATTTATGGAGCAGTTGCAACAAAAACCGATAACTTCCATCATGAAGGCGATGTTGTTGCCGAGGAGATGCCACCTGAGATAATCGAACGTACAATCAATAAATTCGCTGATGCTGCAGCACTTGCAAAACATCTAGGGTTTGGCATGGTTACGCTACATGGTGGGCATGGTTGGTTGCTGACCCAGTTTATGCATCCAACAAATGACCGTAAAGATGAGTGGGGCGGTTCTATGGAAAATCGTATGCGCTTCCCGATAGCTGTATGCGATGCAATCCGTAAGAAGTGCGGCCCTAACTTTGTAATTGAGATGCGTATATCAGGCTCTGAGATCTATGATGGTGGATATGACCTCGACTATGGTGTTGAGATTGCAAAGCATCTTGATGGTCATCTAGATTTGATTCACGTTTCTGCTGGATGCCACGAGCGTGATGAAGTATTTACAATCACTCATCCAAATATGTTCTTGGAAGACGGTGTTAATGTTAAATATGCTGCTGAGATTAAAAAGCATGTAGATACACCTGTCGCCTGCGTCGGATCGCTTTCTGATCCAGAAATGATGGAAGAGATCATTGCAAGCGGAAAAGCTGATGTTGTTGAGCTAGCGCGCGCACTATCTGCTGACCCAGATCTACCAAATAAAGCGCATGATGGAGACGATGAACACATAAGACAGTGTTTAAGATGTTCATCTTGCTTCTCCCATGTTTTACAAGGAGAGGAGTATTCATGCGCAATCAATCCGCAAATAGGCTGGGCTGAAGAGCAGAAATATCCGCGTATTGAAGCTAAGCCAAAGAAAGTTCTAGTAGTCGGTGGTGGAATCGCAGGTATGACAGCGGCTATTACCGCTGCTCAGCGTGGGCATGAAGTTATTTTGCTCGAAAAGAACGATCATCTTGGTGGTGTATTGACATGCGAGAAAGACGTTCCATTTAAAAAGCATCTAGATAATTACATTGCTCAACAAGCACGCCTTTGTGAAGAGGCAGGTGTTGATATTAGACTCAATACCAATGCGACTCAAGAGATTTGCGATGAGATTGGTGCTGACGCAATTATCGTTGCATTAGGAGCTAAAGAGTTTGTAGCTCCAATTCCGGGCATTGATGGTGACAATGTAATCTCTGCTCAAGAACTTTATAAACATCCAGAGAAGGCAGGCGACAACGTTGTCATTCTTGGTGGCGGTCTTGTAGGTAGCGAGCTCAGCGTTTATCTAGGAATGCAAGGTAAGAAATGCACCGTTTTGGAGATGGCTCCAGCTTTAAATGCAGGTGGAAATATTCTTCAGCAAAATGCTTTAAACTTGCAGTATCCAAAATATGGAATCGATGTACATACATCAACACGCGCTATTGAAGTTACACCAGAAGGTGTTATTGCCGAGGGTCCTGATGGAACTCAACAGCTCTTCAAGGCCGATACTGTTGCAACTGCAATGGGTATGCGTCCTCTGCGCGATGAAGCTTTGAGCTTGCGTCTATGTGCTCCGCAATTCTATCTGGTTGGCGATGCGCTAGCCTCAAAGAGCATTCGTGAAGCAAATTGGAACGCTTATCAAGCAGCTATGGACATTGGAGTTGATCCAATAATCTAAACTGCTGAAATTTAAAAGCATTTAATATCCTAGCTTTTAACTATAAAAAGAATATTGCGATCCACGTCAAGTAGGTCATCAATAAAAGTAACCGTAGAGAATTGAAATACAGGTTATGAAGAAAATGAAAATCTACAATGGCGTGGATCGTTTTTACTGATTAGATTCAAATCATCATACATACAAATAATGAAGAACAGTTTAAACAGCTTGTAAGGTTAACAAGCTTATGTCTTTAAGCTTGTTACTTTAAAGTAAAAATTGTTAATGCTTATAGCTCATTTAAATGACTTAAGTATCGTTAAAAAAGTATTTAGGATCGATGGCTACTTAAAGCTTATCTTTTATTTAAATCTGATAATATATCTTATGTAAAGTTATGAAAATAGCTCTACAGGCAGATAAACTCTCCATTAGATTAATCCCCTTTTAAAGCCTTTATCTCTACTTAGCAACAATATTTACAAGCTTGCCAGCAACATAGATGATCTTCTTAATCTCTTTACCTTCCAAAGCGCCAGCAACGCTTTCTTGAGCTAAGGCCTTGACATCATTCTCACTGGTATCAGCTGCTACATCAATTCTGGCTTTAATCTTGCCATTGACCTGAATAGCAATTTCAACCTCATCTGCCCTCGCAAGGTCAGGATCATAAACTGGCCAATCAACATCATTAATAGAGCCAGTTCCACCGATCACACTATGATAGAGCTCTTCACAAAAATGAGGTGCAATTGGAGAAAAAAGCTCGACTATAGTTTTGCCAACGTGCTTACAAAGTTCTACATCTCTATATTCTTCAGAAATATGAAGATAGTTAGTAGTTTTGTTGACTAGCTCCATAAGTGCAGCAATTGCAGTATTGAAGTTTCTGCGATCCATATCGTCAGTAAACTTCCCAATAACACGATGGAGTTCTCGAGTAAGATCCTTATTGGCCTTTTCAAGCTCAGAATCAGTAATATCTCTAATGATGTTTTGATCAACCTGGTCATCATTTTCTCCATAGAGAATATGAACCATGCGCCAAACTCTATTCATAAAGCGCCAAATGCCTTCAAGACCTTCATTTGACCATTCTAAATCCTTGTCAGGAGGAGCCATAAACAAGATAAAAGCACGCAGCGCATCCACGCCGTATTTTTCTATCATGTCTTCTGGAGCAATTACGTTCCCCAAAGATTTAGACATAACTGCACCATCAAGCTTTACCATACCCTGTGTTAGTAGATTTTCAAATGGCTCATCAAAACTCAAAAGTCCAGCATCGCGCAGAGCCTTCACAAAGAAGCGCGAATATAAAAGGTGCAAAATTGCATGCTCTATACCACCAATGTATTGGTCGGTTGGAAGCCATCTGTCAACTTTTTCCTTATCAAACGGAAGCTTGTCATTATGAGGGTCGGCATAACGCAAGTAATACCAAGAAGAACACGTAAAGGTGTCCATTGTGTCGGTCTCTCTATGAGCATCCGCCCCACACTTTGGACACTTAACGTTATAAAAATCTGGAATATCTTTGACTGACTTACCAGAAGAAACATCTACATCCATAGGTAACAAAACTGGCAAGTCACTTTCTGCGACAGGAACGATTCCGCAATGGTCGCAATGAATCATAGGAATTGGATTTCCCCAATAACGCTGGCGCGAAATAAGCCAATCACGCAAACGGTAGGTAATAGCTTTACGTCCTGTACCGCATTCCTCTAAATAATTAACTACAGCATTAAATCCTTCAGAGCCTTTGCCACCTTTAAGTCCAGTAAAATCGCCAGATTGAACCATATAACCTTCGCAGTCAAAGGCCTGATCCCAATCGACGTTTGTGACTACCCTACCCTTTTCATCCTTTAGTTGCGCGAACAAAGGATCACCCTTAGGCAAAACAACTGGAATAATTGGAAGGTTATATTTACGAGCAAATTCGAAGTCGCGCTGATCTCCAGAAGGAACGGCCATAACAGCGCCAGTTCCATAGTCCATCATGACGTAATCGCTAATCCAAACAGGAACTTTCTCATTGTTTACAGGATTAACAACATATCTTCCAGTAAAGGCACCATGCTTTTCACGATTTCCTAAAGATCTTTCAACAGCACTGGATTTTCTGGCAATCTCAATTACTTCATTTACATCTTGCTCATATTCAGTACCACAAACGAGCTCATGAACTAATGGATGTTCCGGCGCTAACAAAAAGAATGTACATCCAAACAAGGTGTCAGCTCTTGTTGTAAATACAGTGATCTTTTGCTCAGTTATCTCACCATTTGAATCACATAGCGTAAAGTCAACCTCAGCACCCTCAGATCTTCCGATCCAATTCTCTTGCATCTGCTTAACTCGTGTAGGCCAGCCTTTTAGCTTTTGCAAATCATCTAGAAGCTCTTGAGAATAATTGGTAATTTTAAAGTACCATTGTTCTAGCTCACGCTTTTCAACAACAGAATCGCATCTCCAACAAGCTCCCCCATCCAACACTTGCTCATTAGCTAAAACGGTCTTGCACCCAGGACACCAATTGACAGGTGAACTCTTTCTTTCAACAAGACCCATCTCGTAGAGTTTTAAGAAAATCCATTGCCCCCAGCGATAGTAATCGGCATCACAAGTTACAACAGTTCTATCCCAATCATACGAAAATCCCATACGTCTAAAAGAGTTCTTTTGGGTTTCAATATTGGAATAAGTCCAATTTGCTGGATGAGAATTGTGCTTAATAGCAGCATTTTCTGCAGGTAGTCCAAAGGCATCCCAACCAATTGGATGTAAAACATCATATCCTTGCATCTTGGAATAGCGCGCAATCACATCACCAATTGTATAGTTGCGCACATGCCCCATATGAATATCACCAGATGGATATGGAAACATCTCCAAGACATACATCTTGGGTTTATCGGAGTTTTCATCTACTTTAAACTCACCAGATTCTTCCCAGATCTTTTGCCACTTTGGCTCAATCGATCTAGGGTTATATTCTTCGATCAACTTTTATGTGCTCCTTTAGTCTTGATTAAAATGATGCGCCAGTAGCAGAAGCGGAGTCTTTTAGCAAAACATCGTGTGCTCCGCCCTCAATTATCGATGTTGAACTTACCAGCGTAATTTTTGCTTTTTGTTGAAACTCTGGAATAGAAAGTGCTCCACAATTGCACATTGTAGAACGCATCTTAATTAAAGTCTGAGAGACATTATCTTTAAGCGATCCAGCATAAGGCACATAAGAGTCAACTCCCTCTTCAAAAGAAAGACCCTTCTTTCCGCCCATGTCATATCTTTGCCAATTGCGAGCGCGAGCAGAACCCTCACCCCAGTATTCCTTCATATAGCTCCCATTGATTGAAACTCTTGCAGTTGGGCTCTCATCAAATCTTGCAAAATAACGACCTAACATCAAAAAGTCTGCGCCCATTGCTAAAGCGAGTGTCATGTGATGGTCATAAACCACACCACCATCAGAACAAACTGGAATATAAACGCCTTTTTCTTCAAAGTACTTATCACGTTCATGGGCAACATCGATAAGAGAGGTTGCCTGACCACGTCCAATACCCTTTTGTTCACGCGTGATACAAATGGAACCGCCACCAATTCCAACCTTTATGAAGTCAGCTCCACAATCTGCTAAGAAACGAAAGCCCTCAGCATCAACAATATTGCCAGCTCCGACCTTAATATCGTCGCCATAATTATCTCTAATCCAAGATAGAGTATTTTTTTGCCATTCAGTAAAGCCTTCAGAGGAGTCGATGCACAAAACATCAGCCCCAGCTTCAATTAAAGCAGGAACGCGTTCTTTGTAATCACGAGTATTAATTCCAGCGCCAACCATGTAGCGTTTTTGAGAATCTAGTAGCTCATTTGGATTTTCTTTGTGAGAATCATAATCTTTGCGAAAGACCATCGACAAAAGCCTGTCATCTTCATCAACGACTGGTAAAGCATTTATTCGATGATCCCAAATAATGTCATTAGCCTCGGATAAAGTTGTGTCTTTACCAGCTACAATGAGCTTTTCACGCGGAGTCATAAAGTCAACGACTTTAGTATCCAAAGACATTCTAGAAAGTCTATAATCTCGACTAGTTACGATTCCAACAATCTTGCCATGAGCACTTCCATCCTCTGTAACAGGCATGGTAGAATGCCCCGATTGCCTTTTGAGTTCAACGACATCTGCCAAAGTCATATCTGGTGAAATGTTGGAATCACTCTCAACAAAACCAGCTTTATAATCCTTGACCCTAGCAATCATTGCGGCTTCAGATTCAATAGTTTGAGATCCGTAAATAAATGACAAGCCGCCTTCGGTAGCTAATGCAATTGCCATCTTGTCATCGGATACAGATTGCATGATTGCAGAAGTTAAAGGAATAGAAAGACTAATAGGACTTTCTTGTCCTTTTTTAAATTTTACAAGTGGTGTTTTGAGACTCACTTTATCTGGAATACACTCAGCCGACGAATATCCTGGAACTAATAAATACTCGTTAAAAGTATGGGCAGTTTCCGGATAAAAATACGCCATTTATTAGCCTCTCTTCCTCAATAAATTCTACTAATCTACATATTAACAAAATCAATAGTTATTTAATTACATTCTACAAACACAAGCGGCGGACAGTATAATCTAATAAGTGTTTGAAATTAGACAGATTTGAACTTTAGTTAATTCGTTTACTAAGTGCTAAAAGTTTTGTTGAGCAAGTTCGATCAATAGGAGAAATGGTCATGTCTCAAAACAATGAATTTATTTTGGACGCCGAAAAGTATCGCAATACCAAATGGAATTTTGAGATTCCTCCAGCCGAAGTTCCAGAAAGTCAAATCGTCGAAACATTCGAGTCTGAAATTTTAGTTATCGGAGGTGGTGTCTCTGGATTTGTCACAGCGACAAAAGCTAGTGAACTTGGTGCAGATGTAAGACTTTTTGCTGCAAGTTCTCGCCCAATTAGCAGAGGTGGATCAAACTGCGGCTGGGGTACAAAGGTTCAAAAACGCCGTGGAATAACATTTGATGGTGAGTCTGAAAAAGCTCGCATTAAACAAGAAATTGCCAACAATGGTGGACGTGTGGATGTTGCAAAGTGGTGGAGATGGATTGATAACTCGGCTAGAACCATGGACTGGCTTATCGATATGATGGAAGAGGCTGGGTATGAGACAACTCTAGAAGCCCCATTTAGAGACGTTGATGGCGCTTACACTCAAGTTCCTTCTTCGCATGGATGGATAGGAGATGGAATTACAAATGGAGCAAAGGCTGGACAGCGTCTTGTGATGAAGGTTTTAGAGAAAAAAGCTATCGAAAATGGAGTGAAGATCGATTATAAGGTTGTTGCTAAATACCTAGTGAAAGATGACTCTGGCCGTGTTATAGGAGCAGTCGCACAGCGCGAAGATGACTCCTATGTAAAGTACATCGGACATAAGGCTGTTGTTCTTGCTACTGGAGATTTTTCCAATGACATAGACATGGTTGCTAAATATTCCCCAGAGGTTGTTCAATACTACGGAAAGAACCCAAAGAACTACGATAACGAGCTTGTTTTTGGCGGTGTTATGACTGGCGATGGTCAAAAGATGGGTCTTTGGGCTGGAGCTGCTTGGCAACGTACATATCCAAATGTTCCACAATTAGACCTACTCGGACCTGTCCCCCATCAGCAATCTATGAGTAACTTCCAAGGAATCAATCTAAACGAGCGCGGCGACCGCTTCATGAATGAAGATACAACCTGCGCCTATGGTGCATGGATGGATCTTTATCAGCCAAATCAAAATATCTTCTATGTTTGGGATGCTGACTACCCATACTTCTATGATGAATGGGAAGACTTTGGAGTTAGCTACGAGGGTGACAACGGTCCAAAGCCATGGCCACCAGAGGAGATTGTCCGCCAGATTGAGGCTGAAGTTGAAAAGGGGACATTCGTAAAAGCAGATACCCTAAGAGAGGCTCTTGAGCAGATAGGGGGCATCGATGTCGATAATGCTCTATCGACAATCGAACGCTACAACCATTATTGTGACACCGGAATTGATGAGGAATACCACAAGAATAAGGCTCATCTTGCTCCGATTCGCAAAGCACCATTCTATGCTGCAAAGTACAACGTTATTACAGATGGCTCTTGGCTAAGCATCTATGGCGGTCTTCGTACTAGCTTACATAATGAGGTCTGCGACGAGAATGACAACCCAATTCCTGGACTTTATAACGTTGGAATTATGACCGGAGATGTCTATGGAAACATCTACAACTTTAGTGTTTGTGGAATGAGCATTGGAATGACCTGTATTACCCTACCAATTTTAATGGTTGAAGAGATTTTAGGCGTTACTCCAAATAATTAAAGTTACTCCTAACAATTAGAGACTAGAATTAAGCCCGAAAGAGCAATTGGCCAAGTGAAACAGAAATATACAATGGGAGCGAATTATGGAATTTGAAAAAGTCCTAAAACGACGTGTTTCATGCAGATCATATTTAAATGGTGAAGTAACAAAAGAACAATTACAAAAGATCGTTGATGCTGCTCAGATTGCACCTACCGCCCTCGCGGATTACACGAAGACTCACATAACTGTAGTGAGCAATAAACAATTGCTAGATGATATCCGTTCATCTTGTATGTTCCCTAAAAAAGATGGAACGCTGGGAGATCCAACCTACGGCGTTTCTGCACTAATCATTTTGAGTGCTACTGGTCCATCTGAGGACAGCATTGAATATTGCAATATTGGATGCGCTATTGAAAATATGCTTTTGCAAGCAACCGATATGGGTCTTGGAAGCATTTTCCTTTGGGGATATATAAAGAAGCTAAAAGAGCAACCAGAGCTTATTGAGCGTCTAAATATCCCAAAGGGCTACACCATTTTGTCATCTATTGGCATTGGAATTTCTGCTAATGAGTTTTCTGAGCGAGAGATCAAACAGAACATCAAGGTTAACTGGGTCGAGTAATTTTAACCCTTATGCAATATTATTCGGGAGTGCAAACATGAAATTGGATCAACATTGATCCAGATCGAAGTTTGCACTCCCCTCCTCTTTTTTACGTGTAATTTCACATAAGGTTTACAGCTCGGCCTTCTCCTGAATTAAAACTGCTTCGCACTTTTTCATCTGCTCTTCAACAGCGCTATTTCCGGTTCCACCCTCAGTTGTACGCTTTGCAACAATATTGTTGATATTAAGAGCTTCTAAAGCATCCTCATCAAATAACTCACAATGTTGCTTAAGCTCATCAACTGAAAATGATTGTAAAGTCCTCCCCTGCTTTTCGCATTCTAAAACGAGTTTGCCGATGATGTTATGAGCCTCTCTAAATGCAACACCCTTGCCAACAAGATAGTCTGCTAAATCAGTTGCAGCCATAAATCCACCATGGGCAGCTTCAGTCATCTTTTCTTCATTGACAACAATTGTAGAGATCATACCAGTCATACAATGAAGAGAATCAGCAAAAGTATCTAAAGCATCAAAGGCGCCCTCTTTGTCTTCTTGCATATCTTTGTTATAGCAAAGAGGTAAAGACTTTAAAGTTATAAGAAGAGCAACCAAATCCCCTACAACTCGACCGCTTTTACCGCGAATTAGCTCAGCAAAATCTGGATTTTTCTTCTGAGGCATAATCGAAGAGCCAGTTGAATAAGAATCTGACATCGTAACAAATCCAAATTCACTACTAGACCAATAGATGAGCTCCTCGCAAAGCCTAGAGAGATGAATCATCCCTACGCTACAGGCGTAGTTGCTGTCTAGCAAAAAGTCTCTGTCAGAGACTGCGTCCATAGAATTGGGAATTACTTCGCTAAATCCAAGTTCATCAGCGACATATTGTCTATCGAGCGGATATGTTGTGCCAGCTAAAGCGGCGCTTCCTAAAGGAAGTCTGTCAGTAGAATTTAGCGCCATCTTTACACGTTCAAAATCTCTGGCAAACATCCAAAAATAAGCGAGCAAGTGATGCGAAAAGAGCACAGGTTGTGCACGCTGCATATGTGTATAGCCTGGCATTACAACGCCAAAATTATCCTTTGCCTGCTTATAGAGTGCTTCTTGAAGATCAACAATCTTTACTAAAAGATTCTGAAGCACCTCTTTAACGTATAAACGCGTATCAGTTGCAACCTGATCATTTCTGCTCCTAGCAGTATGAAGACGACCTCCAGCTGAGCCAATCTTTCGAGTTAACTCAGCTTCAACAGCCATATGGATATCTTCATCGTTGACATCAAAAACGAAAGTGCCAGCATCAATCTCAGCAGCAATATCATCTAAACCAGCAAGGATCGCTTCGACGTCTTCAGCAGAGATAATACCTTGCCTGCCTAACATCTTTGCATGTGCTTTAGAGGCTTTAATATCACTTCGCCACATTCGCTTATCGACGAAAAGTGATGCGCCAAAAGATTGCGTAAATTCTTCGGGCTTAGCTTCAAACCTTCCGCCCCATAAGGCATCGCTCACTATTTCCTCCTCTTAGAAGCCCACACCTTTGTCGGAAGGCCAAAAAGCTCGATAAATCCAGCAGAAGCATCATGATTAAAGGAGTCGGCCTTATCATAAGTTGCTAGGCTGTAATCATATAGAGAATCATCACTTTTGCAACCTGTGACCGTACAAGTTCCCTTGTAGAAACTAAGCCTTACAACACCGTTAATTGATTCCTGTGTGTATGCAATAAATGCATCCATAGCGTTTTTTAGTGGTGAATACCATAGTCCGTTGTAGACAAGTGTCGCCCAATCATACTCAAGCTTTAACTTGTAGTGAAGAGTTTCGCGCTCTAGACACATATCCTCTAATGCTTTGTGAGCTTTGATTATAGAAAGCGCACCTGGTTGCTCATAGCACTCCCTCGACTTAACACCAACAAGCCTATTCTCAATCATGTCGATACGACCATATCCATTGCGTCCCGCAATCTCATTCATCTTTAATATGATTTGATGAATTGTCATCTTCTCGCCATTGATTGCACTTGGACGACCATGTTCAAATTCAAGTTCAACAATCTCCTCGGCATCAGGAGCATCCTTTGGATCAACTGTCATTGTATAGATATCATCTGGAGGAAGATTCCATGGATCCTCTAAAACTCCACACTCAATTGCACGACCCCATAGATTGTCATCGATTGAGTATGGAGACTTCTTAGTTGTTGGTACAGGAACGCCATGTGCTTCTGCCCAATCCATCTCTTCATCACGAGTACGCAAATCCCACTCGCGAACAGGGGCGATTATCTCAATAGATGGATCGAGTGCACGGATACCAACTTCAAAACGAACTTGATCATTTCCTTTACCTGTACATCCATGTGCAATGTACTTTGCGCCATACTTATGAGCAGCTTCAACAAGATGCTTAACAATAACAGGTCGTGAAAGCGCTGAAAGCAAAGGATACTTGTTCTCATACATTGCGTTTGCAAATATTGCCTTATCTAAAAATTCATTACAGAACTCTTCGCGCATATCGACAACTATCGACTCAATTGCACCGATCTTAAGCGCCTTTTCGCGAACCGCTTCAAGGTCGTCTCTCTCTTGTCCCACATCTCCAGCAACGCAGATTACATCCAAATCTTTAACATCCATTAACCATCTGATGCATACAGAAGTGTCAAGACCTCCGGAATACGCTAATACAACCTTTTCCTTACTCATATTGATTCGCTCCCTTCGCAAACGAATAAAAGATATTATCTGTAAAAGCTAGTTGCCCAGTTGATAACTTATAAACTATCCGAAGTATTTTTGGATAGTTATCACAGAGATTTACATGTAATAATTTAAACTCGAAAGACTATTTGTCTCCGCTCATTCTTACAATCAAATTAGCTAAATCCGAAGCTTTCTCTTCTCCCCTACACAAAACAAAGATAGTATCATCTCCTGCAACGGTACCAACAATATCTTCAAAGTCAGCTCCATCAATTGCTGCTGCAACTCCAGATGCAGTGCCGGGCAAAACTTTAATAACCAAAAACTTATCAATTTGCTCAGCATTAATAAGCATTTCGCTGATCATCTTTTTTAAGATTAAATCCTCTTGCAAAACATAGGTGCCATCTGATGCCTTTTTGAGTCCTACATCAACAATATCCCTTGAAATTGTTGCTTGTGTGCACTCATATCCTAGGCCTTGTAAAGCATCGGCTAATTCTTGCTGGGTTCGCACATTTTGTTCCCTGACAATTTGCCTCATCGCAAAATGTCTATCACGCCTCTTGCTCACTGCTTCCTCTTTTCAAACTATCATTCATTTGCTAACACAAGAGATAACAATGCTTTTTGAGCATGAAGTCTGTTCTCAGCTTCATCAAAAATTACAGATTGTGGACCATCCATCACTTCATCTGTGACCTCTTCGCCTCTATGCGCTGGTAAACAATGCATGAAGATCGCACTGCTTTTTGCTAGCGCCATCTTTTCGAGATCAATTTGGTAATCTCTAAAGATGTTTAGCCTTTGATCGTGTTCTTCTTCGTCTCCCATTGAGGTCCAAGTATCGGTAATAACAATATCAGCATCCAATAGTGCCGTTATAGGATCTGTAATAACCTGAATCGATCCACCATTTTTCTTAGCTTCCTCCATGCATTCTTCTATATACTTTGCAGGAGGAGCATAATCTGCAGGTGTTGCAATAATTGCATCCATCCCACAAAGTGCAGCACCTTCCATATAGGTGTTAGCCATATTATTTCCATCACCCACATAAGCAAGTTTTAAACCAGCTAACTGACCTAAATGCTCACGAATTGTAAGTAAATCGGCTAAGACTTGGCATGGATGAAAATTATCTGTTAAAGCATTAATAACAGGAATAGATGCCCAGTTTGCGATCTCTTCAACCTTATTTTGTTCAAATGTCCTAATTACTATTGCATCCACAAATCTTTCAAGAACAAGGGTTGTATCTTGAATAGTCTCTCCCCTAGAAAAAGCAGAATTTGAGTCTGCCATTAACGCAGGATGAGCACCCAGTCTATAGATTGCAGTTTCAAATGAAATTCTGGTTCGCATTGAAGGCTTCTCTAAAATAACAGCTACACTTTTGCCCTCATAGTACTTATGCCGAACTCCATTTTTCCAATCTTTCTTTTGTTGTTCAGCAGTTTCTAATACTAAAGCGACCTCATCTGGAGTAAGATCCATCAGTCTAAGAACATCCCTACCTGCTAGAGGGTTATTATCATATGTAGTCATTGATATATTTCCTTACAATTCATATAGGTCATTCAAATGAAGATAGGATTGGCTGAAGAATCAATATCATCTTATCCACATCGTCTTTTGTACAAATTAAAGGCGGAACAAAACGCAATATATTAGCTTTGGGCGCATTGATTACGAGACCGCTCTCTAAGGCCCTATCAACAACTTGAGAGGCAATATCTTTATCAAGCTCCGCGCCAAGCATAAGGCCAAAGCCCCTCACTTCACTAATTAGTGGCATACCTGAAAGCTTTTTCTTTAAATAAGCTCCCACTTCAGCACTGTTTTTTCCAATAGTAGAATCTTTCATCTCCTGAATAGTTGCTTTTGCTGCTGCTATAGCTAATGGATTTCCACCAAAAGTAGAACCGTGATCTCCGGGCTGAAATGCTTTTGCAACTTCTTTAGAAGCAGCAAAAGCACCACATGGAAAACCACCAGCAATTCCTTTGGCCATCGTAATGATGTCTGGAACAATTCCATAATGCTGAAAGGCAAATGGGTACTCACCACATCTATAAAAGCCTGTTTGAACCTCATCTACTATTAAAGCTATTCCACGCTTTGAAGTTTCAGATCGTATCATCCTTAGATACTCTTGATCACATGGCCAAATTCCGCTTTCTCCCTGCACACATTCGAGCACAACAGCACAAACTCCGCCATTGTTCTTTGTATCTAAAGCCTTAAGAAAATCATCAGGATCATTAAAATCAATTTGAAGAAAGCCATCTGGTAAAGGCTTGAAATATTCTTGCTTAGAAGATTGACCAGTTGCAGCAATGGTTGCAAGAGTTCGCCCATGGAAAGACCCACTCATAAAAAGAATAGTCTTTGCTTTTGAGCCAGTGATTTCTGAATATCTTCTAGCAAGTTTAAAAGCACCCTCATTGGCTTCGGCACCAGAATTAGCAAAGAAGGTCATATATTGACTTTGACCCTCTAATCCTCCTAAACCATAGATCCAATCAAGCGAAGTATTAGAGCGCTCACAAATTAATTCGCTAATCATCTTTGCAAGCTCTCCACGACCATCAGCATAAAAATAATTGGATGTCTGCATTAACCTAGAAGCTTGATTTTGTATTGTTTCAACAATCTTTGGGTGGCTGTGACCCAAAGAAAGCACAGCTATTCCCGCTAAAAAGTCCAGGTATTCTTTGCCTTCATCATCTACTAAAACCATCCCATGGCCCTCAACAAATTCAACATTCTTGCGACCATAGGTGTGCATCACATATTCAGATTCAAGTTTGATCTCATTTTCAAGAGATGGCTTTATATTTCCTTGCATCTCTTAATCCTCCTGCAATTTTGATGCAAAATTGTCGAGTAGAAATGGCTCAAAACCATTGCTACTATCTTCTCCATTAACGTCACGCGCAACCATAGTGCCAACTCCTTTATTAGTGAACACCTCAAGAAGTAGGCAATGTGGAACTGTGCCGTTTAATAGATGAGCTCGAGGAACACCAGCGTCTAACGCATTAACGATAGATGTCATCTTTGGAATCATCCCACTTGATACTTTATTTTGTTCGAGCATCTCGCGAGCTTCAGAAAGTGTCATTCGAGAAATAAGAGTGTCCTTATCATTGAGATCTTCATATAAACCATCAACATCCGACAAAAACATAATCTTATGAGCCCCAACAGCCGCTGCAACTTCGCCCGCAACTGTATCCGCATTAACATTAAGAAAATTATTATGATCTGCACTTGTTGCAACAGATGCAATAACTGGGATGTAATCTTTAGCAAGGATGTCACGTATATAGATATCGTTTATAGAGGTGACGTAGCCAGCATATTGATGAATTTCATCACAGGGCTCAGCGATAACAGTAGAAGCATCAACACCAGAAAGACCTACAGCAATAGCGCCATGCTTATTCATAGCAGCAACAAGTTCGGTGTTAACCTTGCCGACTAAAACCATCTTTACAATTTCCATGGTTTTTTTGTCAGTAATTCTAAGTCCCTCAATAAAGTTCGACTCCATGTTAAATTGCTTGAGCATACGATTAATATCATTGCCACCGCCATGAACAATAATCGGATTCAAGCCCATGATTTTGAGCATTACGATGTCACTCATCACTGCAGCACGAAGTTCTGAGTCGACCATTGCAGCCCCACCATACTTGATAACAACGGTCTTGCCAGTCGAATTTTTCACCCAAGGAAAAGCTTCTATCAAAATATTTGCAAGCTTTTGAAGCTTTTCTGTATCGTTTTTCCTATCTTTTTCGTATTCCAATCCTAATCACACTTCCATAAATGTATATAACCGCAGCGCAATAAAAAACTAGAAGTTATTTGGATTATGTTCTGTAATCTCCATTGATCGTGATATATCCATGTGTTAAATCACAGGTCCAAATTCTGCTAAATCCTTCACCACACCCCAGATCTGCTTGAAGTAAGATCTCATCATTTTCAAATGCCTTTAGAGCCTCATTCTCATCAAATTCTAGGGCGATACCATCTTGGCAAACCTTAATTCCCATGATTGAAATTGAGACATTTTCTTGCTTAAACTCCGCATTGCTCTTGCCTAATGCCATAGCAAGCCGCCCCCAATTAGCATCGTGACCAGCGATTGCAGTCTTAACAAGTGGAGAATTTGCAATCGATTTTGCTGCCTCATATGCCTGCTCATCATCTTTTGCTCCAGAAACCTCAACTGTTACTAGCTTTGTTGCACCCTCGCCATCAGCCGCAATTTGTTTAGCAAGACTCACGCACAAAGTTTTAAGCGCAAGCAAAAACATTGGATAGACTGGACAATCTTCAGTAATTGTTTTGCCCCCATTTTTGCCTGTAGCAAGTGCGATTGCACAATCGTTTGTAGAGGTATCACTGTCGATCGTAACCCTGTTAAACGAAACATCAGAAGCTTCCTTTAGAGCACTCTTTAGTGCAGAAGGCTCAATTGCAGCGTCTGTAGCGATTATAGAGATCATAGTGGCCATATCTGGCTCAATCATTCCAGAGCCTTTAGCGATACCGGCAATATGGATCGTTACCTCACTACCATCAGATTGTGTAGCGCAAAACTTAACTGCTGCGTGCTTTGAAACTGTATCGGTAGTCATAATAGCTCTGGCTGCAGCATGGCTATGTTCCTCATCTGTTCCTAAAGATGCGATAGCTTTAGGAATTCCGTACTCAAAACATTCCATTTTGAGTTGAACGCCAATTACTCCAGTAGAGCAGACTAGAATATCCTCCTCTTTAATACCTAAAGCATCGGCCAAGATCTTTGTGCTTTTAATAGCATTTTGTCTACCGAGCTCGCCTGTTGCAGCATTTGCATTTCCCGAATTAATCATTACTGCTCTGGTTTTCCCAGAAGCAATTCTCTCTTTACAAAGCTCAACAGGAGCAGCGCAAAACTTATTTTTTGTAAAAACACCAGCTGCTCTAACTGGCTCAGGCGCATAAATGAGCGCTAGATCATTTTTATTTGGATTTCTTCTAAACTTTGCATGAATACCGGTAAATTCAATCCCATCAATCAAACTAAATCCACCATCAATGAACTCGATATTCTCTGGTGCATCAGCATAAAAATCAATTTTGACTTTAACGTTGTGATCAATGTGATATTGATTTTTTTTATTGCAACCGTTATTGGTGTTCATCTCATCCTTTCCACCTATTTGTTAAAACAAATTACTAAACAACGCAAATGCTAAAATTTAAGCCAGAACCTTCATCAAGACCTAGAATAATATTCGCGCATTGAATAGCTTGTGAGGCAGCTCCTTTATCTAGGTTATCAATCGCACAAGATGCAACAATACACTGTGTTGATTCATCAAATACAACACCTACTTGCGCATGATTTCCCCCAACAACAGAAGCGCTCGAAGGCATCGTATTACCCAAAAAATGAACGAAAGTCTCATCTATATAGGCTTGTGTATACGCATCATAAATATCTTGAGAGGTAATCGTGTCTTTACACTGCATCGTTACAGTTGAGATTAAACCACGCTTCATTGGCACAAGATGCGGAATAAATACAACATCGATATCGGTTCCAGCAATCTCAGAATATTCCTGTGAGATCTCTGGAGTATGCCTATGTGAAGCGGGCGAATAAGGCATTACTGTCTCTGCAACATTGCAAAATTGGTTTTTTTCTGATGGACTTTTTCCAGCCCCGCTGACGCCAGACATAGCATTTATAAACACAGTAGTGCTGTCGACAAACCCATTTTTTAGAGCTGGATATGCAGCTAAGATTGATGCTGTTGGATAACATCCAGCGCATGCAACTAAAGGCGTACTACCGTTTTGTGCAATATCTCGCAACTCTTCACGATGAGTTTCAGGTTGACCAAAACGGGCCTTCCCTAGCAGATCTTTAGCACTATGCTCTACTCCATACCACTTTTCATAAACATCAGCATCATGAAGCCTAAAGTCCGCAGAAAGATCAACAACTGCAATACCATTATTAATTAAAGTTGGCGCAATATTCATTGAAGCTGTATGAGGTACTGCTAAAAATGCAATTTGAGATGATTCAATTATTTTCTCAATATCTAACTTAGAAAATTCAATATCACTTTGACCGCAAAGCGAAGGATAGACTTCTGAGACCTTTTGGCCAGCAAGCGAATCAGATATTGCAAGTACTGGTTCAATATATGGATGATTTAATAGAAGCCTAAAAACCTCTATTCCTGCAAAACCGCCTGAACCAACAATTGCTGCTTGAATCATCTTAAATCTTTCGCCCCCTGAAAGGCTTTAGTACTTTTTTATTCAAAACAAGGGATGTATAAATCCCCTGCTCATAAAAAGTCTATAAACTGATTAATTTTTAACTTCAATAAAGTATATGCAGAATTTTAGATATTTTATTTAAAATATTCAGATATTTTGTAAACGGAATGATAAAAATAAATAAAATTAATCAAATATCACTTCGTCATCGTCTGTATCTGTAATGCATGGCTTATATGTTGGGATGTACTCATGAAGCTTAAGCTTTATATCCTTTGAGCTACTCTCTAAAGCGTTTCCTAAATCTCGAAGCATATTCTGTACGTAATCGATATCAACAGGATCGTCAGTCGAAACCATAATCCCTTTTTTAGAAGTAGACTGCATCTTTTCCATATCTGTCATCAGCTCTTCATAGAGCTTTTCTCCAGGACGAAGTCCGATGAATTTGATCTCAATATCTTTATCCGGTGTAAGTCCTGATAGTCGGATAAGTTTTTTTGCTAAGTCGGCTATCTTGACAGGTTCACCCATATCAAGAATGAAAATCTCTCCACCTTTAGCTAGGCCTCCAGCATGGATAACAAGCTTAGAAGCCTCAGGAATAGTCATGAAGTAACGAGTAATTTCAGGATCGGTAACAGTAACCGGACCGCCCTCTGCAATCTGTCTTTTAAATAGAGGAATTACACTTCCATGTGATCCCAAAACATTACCGAATCTAACCGCAGCAAAAATAGTTTGAGAGTCATGCGCTAATGATTGGATAACCATCTCACCTAACTTTTTAGTGGCACCCATAACACTAGTTGGATTAACAGCTTTATCAGTAGATATCATTATGAAGCGTTCAACGCCATGAAGCCTAGAAGCATTAGCAACATTCATAGTCCCAAAGACGTTATTGCGAATAGCCTCCTGAGGACAAGACTCCATCAAAGGCACATGTTTATGAGCAGCAGCGTGAAATACAACTTGGGGCATATGTTTATTAAAAGCAGCAACTAGCCTTGGATAATCACGAATAGATCCGATTTCAATAACAATTTTGACGTCATCATAATGACTTTGAATCTCTTTTAAAAGCTCATAGGTAGTATTCTCATAGTTATCAAAAATGACAATCTTATTTGGTTTAACTATGCAAAGCTGTCTTACGATTTCAGATCCAATAGATCCACCACCACCTGTAACTAAGATGGTTTTACCAGCAATATATCCACTAACAGATCGCGTATCTAAAATGACCTCTTCCCTACTCAAAAGATCCTCAACGCTAACATCTCGCAACTTGACATCTCCAAGCTCATCAATTGGGATATCTCTAACATTAGGTAAGGTCAAAAGATGACATCCGGTTGACATGCAAATGTCATAAATCTCTTTTAGATCAGATCTTTTAGCCGAAGGAATTGCAATGATGATCTGTTCGATTGCATTGTGTTTAACAAGATCAGGAATTGCATGTCTATCTCCAGCGACCTTAACACCATGAATGCGCATACCGATCTTAGAAGGATCATCATCAACAGCAACAATTGGATTTCCGTTCATATAGTAGTCACCAGAAGTTAGACGCTTAATTGTAAGAGATGCAGTCTCACCAGCACCAACAACTAATGTGCGCTTTCTACTTGCTTTAGCACTAGCATTAATAGTTCTTCGACCACTAAAAAATCTAAATGCATAGCGACCTGCGCCTACAAAAATAAACAGGATTAACCACGCAACAAAATAGACTCTAATTGGAAATCTGAGATCAACTAAAAATAGAACAGAGGCACCTATAAAGGTAGAGAGCGCCGTAACACCGATAATTTTTAACAATTCGTAAGATGACGCGTATTCCCATAGATCGTTATAAAGTCTAAAGATGAGGAGAATCCCGCAATTAAAAAGCGAAAGTAAACCGATATCAAATAAGATATCGGTAGAAATCAAAATCTCACCTGCTTGTCCAGTTAAAATAATAGAAAGCAGATATGCAGCGTAGCTTGAAAGGATATCCCAAAAAACTAGGAGGATAACTCTGGTCTGTAATTTAAATTCCATATTGTATTAAAGTCTACCACTTATATAAGACCACTTATACGAGATTTATAATGTGTGGAATTACTTAAAAAACCTACGCTTCTTCCTCTGTTTTTCTGGAAGTTCATCAATTTCGTTCTTAGAGACCTGCATCTCAAGAAGTTTTTGTTGATATATAGATTCCATCAACAAATTTTGGGCACAAGTTAGTCTTTTTGTCAGCTCTAAGGTATCCATACCGAGCATACGCAAGCGAGCGATATATGGATGATTGCATGATAAATCTGGCAGACCATTCTTATCTAAACCCCATTCATCCCCGAGAAGATTTTGAATGATGGTAGCATTTTTTGAATAGACAAGTTGCGCTAAATTGCTGTAATCGCCTTTTTGATAATCGATTGCCATATCGAAAAGCACCATAGAAGCTTGTGCGACCCAATGAGCAGTAACGGTCTTAATATATTGTTCGGCTAAATCAGATTCATGCTTTTGCGAACAAGTTTCAATTTCATCTAAGAAGATGCTCAAGTCTGATTCGCTTATGTTAGAAAATACCCTTGAAAAAGAGAATTCTTTAGCGACTAAAGCCCATCTAGAATCTGCTATCTTCTGGGCTGAAAAGATGAGTTCTAAGACGTATGGATCAAAAGATATGCTTGACTTGGCAGTAAAATCTGCACCATAAGAATTTAGAAGCTTTCTTGCAAAGACAAGCCCACAAACAGAAAGACCCATTGTAGCTAAAAGCTCAGATTCAACCTCACTTGTGCTTAGGATCTTTGCTCGCTTAGCATAAGGTGAGCGAGTAGATCTTCTACACGTAACAAACTTAGAAGTATCAAGGTCTTTAATTTGTAAGTGAAATGAAATTATATCGGTTGGAGCTTCCCTATAAATACTTGAAGCGAAGATTGCAAAATCAGCAGATATCGTGGTATTAAAGTCCACAAATGTAACTAGATCGCCCGAAGAAGCTTCATAGCCAAGTCTCATAGACTCACCAAAAGTAGAAGCAGCATCAACTTGAATTACTTTTAGCTTATGAGCTTCATCTAGATATTTTTGCAGGTTGTTTAAATATGGACTATCAGACTCACAAACAATTACAATTTCCACCTCTTCTTTTTGAGAGAAAAGGCTTTTTAGCGATCTAGTTGTGACAGGACTCTCCCTATCAAAAAGATCAGGAGAGCCTATATTGCAATCAATACATATGATTGAGATCATCTTATTACCAACTTAAACTCTAAATTTTTTATCGGTTTCTTTATTTTATGCAAAATATTCTCAAGATGATAACGAACGCTAATGCTTATAACTATTAATCTGTCATAATGATAGACTTGTGATAAAGCATATTGCTAATGATTGAAAATGAACTGCTAATAGCTATGTTGCTATTTTGACGAAAGACTGGGAGCAAATGGATCTTATTAGAGGTCTAAAAGATAGCGTATACCTATTGCAAAACCTAGTTTCTAAAGATTTCAAACTTAAATATAGACGTTCGGTTTTGGGTGTTTTGTGGAGTGTTTTAAATCCACTCTTAACAATGATTGTTTTATCGGCGGTCTTTTCTTATATGTTTCGTTTTGAAATCGAATACTACCCATTATATTTTATTCTAGGACAAACGCTCTTTAACATGATGGCCGATGGAGTCGGCGAAGCAATGCGATCTATTATCGACTCAGCTCCGTTGATCAAAAAGATCAAGGTCAACAAATTGGTCTTTCCTGTTGAAAAAATAATTTTTGCCGTAGTTAACTATGCCTTTTCTTTAATAGCAATCTTTTTAGTTCTCATTTATTTTCAAGTCCCACCAAGCCCAACAATGTTTCTTATTCCATTTGTAGTCTTGCTCACTGCTATTTTTGCTCTTGGATTGAGCTTACTACTTAGTGCATTGGCTACATTTTTCCACGATTTTCTGCATCTATGGGGTGTTTTGATAACTCTATGGACATATCTAACTCCACTTTTTTACCCAATATCTATCTTGCAAGACTGGATGCTACAGATCATCTGGTGGAATCCGATGTACCACTTTGTCACATATATGCGCGATGTTGTTTTGTATGCAACTATCCCAAGCGTAACCGAAACATTGGTGTGCGTAGGTATGGCATTAATAACATATGTAGTTGGATATTACGTATTTAAGAAACTTCAAAAGAAATTCATACTCTACATTTAAAATTAGATTCGTTTTAATTAATACTTCGAAGCAGAATTCTTAGCCACAAGACCTGCTTAACATAGAACATTTTTAGCTTTATTAGGAGGCTTAGCCTTGGAAAAGAATATCCCCTTTTTCAGGCCAGATATAACTGAGCAAGAAATTAAAGAGGTTTGCAATACCCTCAAAAGTGGATGGATCACTTCTGGGCCAAAGGTCATTCAGTTTCAAGATCAATTAGCGCAATACTGCGGAGTAGATAACTTACTTTGCTTATCGTCAGCAACTTCTGCACTTGAGCTAGCTCTAAGAATTCTTGGTATTGGTGAAGGTGACGAGGTTATTACCACTCCATATACATATACATCTTCTTGTAGCGTTATAGTTCACGTTGGCGCTAAACCAGTTTTGGTCGACTTATCTGAGGACTCTCTTCAGATGGACTATGAACTCCTAGAAGATGCAATCACAGAAAATACGAAGGCAATAATACCAGTTGATGTTGGTGGAATTATGTGCGATTACGATAGGATTTTTTCTATCGTAGAATCAAAGCAGGAACTCTTTAAAGCTAAAAATGATATCCAAAAGGCTATTGGCAGAGTTGTTGTTTTGGCTGATGGGGCACATTCTTTGGGTGCAACCTATCACGGAAAGCCATCTGGATCTGTCGCAGATTTCACTGCCTTTTCTTTCCATGCTGTAAAAAATCTTACAACCGCTGAAGGTGGTGCTCTTGCATGGAAAAATATTAATGGCATGGATAACGAAGAGCTTTTTAAACGTGCTTTTTCATTTTCTTTGCATGGACAGACCAAAAGTGCCTATGAAAAGCTTGAGCCAGGCTCGTGGAAATATGATATTGCAGAGTTTGGTTACAAGTGGAATATGACTGATATTGCTGCATCAATTGGTCTTGCTCAATTGCAACGTTATCCATCCATGCTTGCTAGGAGAAAAGAAATCATCGAAAGATATGAAAAAGAGCTTGCAGATTCAGATATCTACATGGCACTTCACTACACAGATGAGGGATCTTCTAGTGGACATCTTGCTCTAACAAGAGTATTAGGGGCAACAGAACAACAGCGAGACGAAATAATTGTCAAAATGGCTAAGAAAGGCATCTCATGCAATGTTCACTATCGCCCGCTGCCAATGCTCAGTGCATATCAAAATATTGGATTTTCTATTATGGATTACCCAAATGCATATGAAATGTATAAGAACGAAATCACACTTCCACTATTCACTTTGTTAACTGATGATGAAATAGGCTATATTATTGAATCGTTTTTGATCTCAACAAAGGAATGCCTGGGTTAGCTTAAATGTACGTAAAAGTCGTAAAGCGTGTTCTTGACATCATAATATCTATTATCGCTATACCCTTTGTACTGATAGCTTGCGCCATTGTTTCGCCTATTATCAAGCATGAAGACTCTGGTCCTATTTTCTATAATGCGCCTAGGGTTGGTCGTGGCGGACGCTTATTTACGATGTATAAGTTTCGCTCGATGAAAGTCAACTCCCCCGATTTAAAAATGCCAGACGGATCTACCTATAATGCGCCCGATGATCCTAGGATGACTAAAATTGGAGCATTTCTTAGACGTACTAGCATCGATGAGATCCCACAATTTTTTAATATTTTAAAAGGTGATATGAGTCTAATTGGACCTAGGCCAGACCTTTTGGAAGAAGCTGAACTCTACGAGGGAGATGAGGCTAGAAAACTCGAAGTTTTACCTGGAATTACCGGATATGCTCAGGTTTATGGAAGGAATTCTATTCCATGGAAAAGCCGCCTGAAATTAGATGTTGAGTATGTAAATCGGATCTCTTTTACATTAGATGTAAAGATCTTTTTTAAAACAATTTCTAGCGTTGTAAACCAAAAGGGCATCTATAACACAGCTGATGATCGGGAGAAATGATATGTGCGCTAAGATCGCAGTTGTAACAATGGGTGTAAAACTCGGGTATGAGACCAAAGGTTATACGCGCTTTTTATCTGTTGCTCAAACACTTCATGCAGCAGGTCATGAGGTCGACCTGATCACATCATCTTTTCAGCATTGGGAGAAAAGACAGCGCGATCTTGATGTTTTCCCATACGATATATATCCATTTGGAATCAAATTTGTCTACGAGCCAGGATATGCCAAGAATATAGATCTAAAACGCATGAAAAGTCATAGGATTGCAGCTAAAAATCTGTCCAGACTTTTAGACCAAAACGGATTCTACGATTTAATATATTGTGAGATCCCACCAAATGATGTAGCTTTTGCTGCAGCTAAACTTGCCGAAAATAACAATATTCCTTTTGTTGGGGATATTAACGATCTTTGGCCAGAAGCTATGCGTATGGTTTTAGATGTTCCTATTATTAGTGATATTTTGTTTCATGGTCTTGCAAAGGATGCAAGTGAGGTTTATAAACGTCTATCTGGCGTTGTAGGAACTTCAGATGAATATGCAAAGCGTCCCTACACCGACTGTGATAAATCGATCGAACATATAACTGTCTATGTTGGAAATGACATCGATCTTTTTGATGAGTCAGTTAAAAAATATTCTGATGAGATTGTAAAACCAGAAGGTGAAATTTGGATCATCTACACAGGAACAATTGGGAGAAGCTATGATCTTGAAACGTTGATCAAAGCCTCTGCTAAGCTAAATGAAATAAACCATAGACACATTAGAATCAAGATCTTAGGCGATGGGCCAGATATGCAAAGACTTCAAGAGATTGCAAACTCTCTTGAATGTAATGTTGATTTCTTAGGCTATCAACCTTATGAGAAAATGGCAGCATGGCTTGCGAAATCCGACATCACTATTAATTCACTTGTAGCTAAAGCTCCGCAATCTATTGTTACAAAAATTGCTGATTATCTAGCCAGCGGACATCCGATGATAAATACTGGATCTAGCCTTGAATTTAGAGACAAAGTTATTGATGATGGATTTGGAACTAATGTAGCCGCTGAAGACCATCACGCATTGGTTGATGCAATCCTAGCTCTAATTAATAACCCCGACATGATGACAAAAATGGGCCAAAATGCCAGAAAAGTCGCATTAGAGCAATTTGATAGAAAAACGTCTTATCAAGCAATTACAAAGCTTGTAAATAAGCTTCTAAACAAATAGATCAGCTAGCTTCTAGAAAAAGCTAATCAGAAACGTTTTTATTTTTGTTTTTATTTCGGCTACGCGCAAAGATCAAAACAATAATGAAATCAAGAATAATAAACGAAGCTTGGGCAGACATTGCAATATGCATCCCTTCAGCTGTTTGAACAATCTCTGGAGACCCAGTGTAAAAAATTGCTCCAAGAGCAGAAAGCGATACTAGCAGTGCTGTTCCAAATGAACCTCCGATCTGGTTCATCGTATTAAAAAGAGCGGTTCCATGCTGAATAACCTTATTGTCGAGAGAATTTATACCCCATGTATTAATTGGTGTAAGAGTTGCTTGCAAACCAACTGTCATGATTATATTTGAAGCGATTAAAAACCAAAGCTCAGTACCTATATTGAAAAAATACAACCCTATAGCGCCAACACTCATGATAATGCCACCAATGATTGCAACTGGACGAACACCAACTCTGTCGAACAAACGACCTGCAAACATCGAAACAATCGCACCTAAAATGGCGCCAGGCAAAATAACCAAACCAGTGACAGTAGCGCTAAAACCTAAGACATTCTGGATAAAGATTGGAACAACAACACCACCGCCAATAATCGCAAGCTGAATGATAACCACAATAATTACAGCAATGCGGTAATTTCTGGTCTTGAAGATATCTACCTTTAACATTGGCTCTTCGAGGTGTTGTTGCCTAATAATAAATAGAACAATCAACACAATACCTGCAGCAATAAGAGAAAGAGTAAGAGTCATGTTTGTTGTTTCTGTAAAGGTTGAAAGCCCATAAAGAACACCAAGAAGACCTAAAGTTGAGAGTGCAACCGAAAGTGGATCGAATGTTCCTCGTGCAAATCCCTCGAAATTTTTAAGCGTAACAAACGCAAAGAAAACAATAAGGACAGAAAGAGCAGTGATGCCGTAGAAAAGCCATCTCCAGCCAATGGAATCTACAAGTAGACCAGAGACAGATGGCCCAATGGCTGGTGCAAACCCAATGATTAGTGTTACAAGACCCATAGCCGATCCGCGTTTTTCGCGCGGGAAAATTAAAAGAATAAGAGCAGTGACCATCGGCATAACAAAACCGGTGCATGCAGCCTGACAGACTCGACCAACCAACATGACCCAAAATTGCGGAGAAGATGCACACAAAAAGCTTCCTATAGAAAAGAGGATAAAACCGCCAATAAATAGCTGTCTTGTGCTAAAACGACTCATTAGATAGGCAGAAAGCGGTATAACGACAGCCTCAACTAAAGAGTAAATAGATGTTAGCCACTGAACTGTCGTAGCATCGACTCCCATATCGACCATAATAGAAGGCAGTGCTGGAGAAAGAAGCGTTAGATTAAGTACCGCTAGAAAAGTTCCCGACAAAAGAACTGCAATCATAACGAGCTGCTTACGAGTAAGCCCCATAGGTTTGTTATCCCCCTCAAAAAACACGCCCCGTGTGTGCGGGGCATGAAAATCAACAAATCCTTTAGAATCATACAAATTTTGTAAATTTAAACAAACAAAAAATAGGTAAAGCAACTATTATTCGACATTTTATTCACGCTATTCTTGCTAAATAAAATCCTTGCTAAACAAATTAAACATAAAGATAGGCGGTGATCGA
>CAZLCK010000002.1:0-13877 GCA_964558235.1 uncultured Coriobacteriaceae bacterium | reverse complement strand
AAGATAGGCGGTGATCGACAATTTAGTGTCTAAAATGTCGATTTCCAGTAAATACCAAGGCGACTCCAAGCTTATTTGCAGTCTCTATTACCTCGTCATCTCTTATCGAGCCTCCTGGTTGGATAACAGCGGTCACACCAGCATTCGCAAGGATCTCCAAAGAATCTGCAAAAGGCATAAATGCATCACTTGCACTAACTGCGCCCTGAGCCTTCTCCCCTGCTTGCTCGACAGCAAAACGAGCGGAATTAACCCTGTTAGGCTGTCCTGCACCAATGCCTATTGTTGAATGGTTTTTAGAGATCAAAATAGCGTTAGATTTTACAACCCTACAAGCTTTCCAAGCAAAGATAAGCTCTTGAAATTCAGCATCTGTTGGTTTGCGATCCGTTGGAATTGTAAAGGTCGATTGATCCTCAGAAACACTATCTTGATCTTGGATTAAGATACCGCCCTCTATGGTACGTATCTCTTGACCAAGACCGGCCGGATTGCATCCACCAGTAGATAAAACTCTGGCATTTGGCTTTTCAGAAAGTTTCGCTAAAGCGTCTTCAGTAAAAGATGGTGCAATTACAGCCTCAATGAATTGTCCATTGTTCAAAATTGCTTCAATAACTTCGACATCAACCTCTTTATTGAAAGCCATAACGCCTCCATAGGCACTTACGGGATCGCATATATATGCTTTTTGATAGGCCTCTACCAGCAAGTCTGCACTAGCAATACCGCAAGGAGTCTGATGCTTTACGATTACGCAAGTTGGCTCACTAAATTCTCTTACACTGCTCCAGCAAGCATCCATATCTAAGTAATTGTTGTATGAAAGTTCTTTACCTTGATGCTGCATTGCATTTGCCAGCATATAATCAGAATTCGCCCCCATAGATACTGCAACATCATTTTTGTTGATATAAAAAGCCGCTTTTTGCTGAGGATTTTCGCCATACCTAAGATCTTGACCTTTGTTTAAGATATAGCGCTTTTCAAATGGAAACTCTACTTCATCTGTAATCTGAGATTGCAACCAACTAAAAATTGCATTGTCATACTCGCTAGTCTTCCTAAAGACTTCAAGCGCAAGCTTGCGCCTTGTATCTAAAGTAGTAGCACCACCATTTTTTCTCATCTCGTCTAGGATTGCATCATAACAAGAAGGGCTGGTAACAACAGTTACACTTGCATGGTTTTTAGCGGCAGAGCGCAACATCGATGGTCCACCGATATCGATATTTTCAATGCAATCATCAAATGAAGAATCTGGATTAGCAACGGCTGCTTCAAATGCATAGAGATTTACAACTACCATGTCTATCATCTGAATTGAATGATCTGCAGCATCTTGCATATGAGTTTTCAAATCACGTCTAGCTAAAAGACCACCATGCACATTTGGATGCAAGGTTTTTACACGACCATCCATCATCTCTGGAAAATTAGTTAGCTCCTCAATTGGTTTAACTTTAATACCAGCCTCTGCGATAGCTTTAGCAGTTCCACCAGTCGAGATAAGCTCAACACAAAATTCCTCAGAAAGTGCTCTAGCAAAGTCCACAACACCAGATTTATCAGTCACAGAAAGTAAGGCTGTTTTGATTACCGGATCGCTCATACAAACCCTCTCTTAAAAACTATAGACGAGAAAAATATGAAATAACATAGATAAAATCTATGAGCCAATGTATTCTAGCAAGGCATCTATACCCTTAGCTTCCTCACCAAATGCACAAGTTGCTACATTCATAAACTCAGACTCTACACCAAGTTTATCTGCAGTTTTAAACCACATCTTTATAACAGACATGCCCTCAACAGTATTAGAAGAGATATATTCAACAGCCTCATTGGAAGATACACCAAATTCTCCTACGAGTCTGCCATAAGAACTATTTCTACTCTTGGGAGAAAAACAGGTAAGAATAAGATCGCCAACACCTGCAAGGCTAATTGTAGTTGCAGGGTCAGAACCCTCAATCTGCCTTAAGATCGAGATCTCATCATTTAAAATTCGTTGCATCAATAGGCATTGTGTAGAAATTGGAAGCTTTGCCCCCTCTAAAACTCCGCAACACAAAGCAGCTGCGTTTTTTATGCATGAGCAAAGCGAAACTCCCACCATATCGTAGGATCTATCCAACTTAATAGATGAGTCATGTGAAAAAGCCTTGCTAGCAATTTCGTAAGCTTTGTCTGAAATTGTTGCAAATGTAAATCCAACTGGTACATCGTCAAGAATATCTACAGCAAAACCCGGACCGGCAAACATAGCGATATCGCGTTTTAAGACATCTTGAGCGATTATTGGTGGAAGTGATCCATCTGAACAAGCTCCCTTTGTGCCAATTGCGACAATAGTTTTATCTTCAAGATACTCAAGCATGCTTTTACAAACGCTCTCAACAAAATCTGATGTAGTAAGTACGATTACAAGATCTGTGTCACTTAGGCACTCCTGATAAGAGCAACTCATTTGCAAACCTGCTGGAAGTTCTCTACCACCTAAAACAGCGGCTATAGAACCTGTATTTTGATATTCATCTATCTTTTTTTGAGATTCAGACCAGATAATAACTTGATTATCTGATTTTGCATGAAGTCTATGTGCTATCGCAAAGCCAAAAGCACCAGAGCCGATAACGCAGATTTTCATTCGATCACCTTATTCAACTTGTTATCCTTGTAACTAGTTAATTTTATCTAAAAACAAATGTATTATTTGCGTTATTCGAGAATTGTAGGGATATATGCAGACCGAGACCATCGCAATATCTTTTAAAGATGTCTCCTACTCTTATGCAGCTTCCGATAATTCTCCAAAAGTCCTCGATGGTTTGAGTTTTGAAATCCCACAAGGACAATTTGTTGCAATACTAGGTAGAAACGGGTCTGGAAAATCTACCTTAGCTAAACACATCAACGCTCTACTGCTTCCAGATTCTGGCGATGTTGAAGTTTTTGGATTAAATACCAAAGATGAAAAAAATACAAAAGAGATCAGAACTGCTACTGGTATGGTCTTGCAAGATCCTGAATCTCAAATTGTTGCAACAATTGTCGCTGATGATGTTGCTTTTGGTCCAGAAAATTTAGGTCTTGAGCGTTCTGAAATTGCAAAACGAGTCGATGACTCTCTTAAAAGGGTTGAGCTTTTTGAGAAAAAAGATTTTAATACATCAGCTTTGTCTGGCGGACAGAAAAGACGTCTTTCAATAGCCTCAGTTTTAGCAATGAATCCCAAAATAATAATCTTTGATGAGCCTGCATCCATGCTCGATCCAAAGGGTCGTAAAGAAATTTTGAATATTATTTTGGATCTCAAAAACCATGGTACAACTGTTGTATTAATCACTCATTTTCCTGATGATGCAATGTTGGCTGATAGGGTTATCGTTTTAAATCAGGGTATGATTGCGATAGATGCCAATCCTGAAGAGGCTTTCAAAAATGCAAAACTTATTGAAAGCATGTATTTAGAGCTTCCATCAACAGGAAAACTTTCCCAAAAGTTGGCTGAGCTTGGAGTAAATGTTGAACCTACTTTGGATGAAAAACATCTGCTTAACGAGATAAAGTGCTTACTAAGTGCATCAAAAAATGGTGGAGGCAAAGCAGATGTCGATTGATATAAACAATCTCTCCTATACTTACGAATCTGATGGCCGTCAAATACAAGCACTTAAAAATATAAATTGCACAATTAACGAGGGTGAGTTTGTCTGTCTGATGGGACAGACGGGATCTGGTAAGTCTACTCTTTTACAGCATTTAAATGGTCTTCTATCAGCTCAATCTGGCGATATTAAAGTCGATAATATTGGATTTGATAATGCTAGCTCCAGGAAAAAAATCAGATTAAAAGTTGGTATGGCCTTTCAATTTCCAGAACGTCAGCTCTTTGAACAAAGTGTTGAAGAGGACATCGCTTATGGCCCTAAAAACCATGAGTTTGATGAAGACCAAATTAAAAAGAGCGTTGAGCGCGCGATGGAACTCGTTGGACTCGATGTTCAAAAGTATTCTAAGCTCTCCCCATTTGAACTGAGCGGTGGAGAACAAAGAAGAGTTGCTCTAGCGGGAGTTTTGGCCACAAATCCCAAATATCTCGTTTTAGATGAGCCAACTTGTGGTCTCGATCCGCTTGGAACAAAAAACATGGTTGAGGTTATCAAAAACTTGCATACAAATGGTATGACTATCATTATGAGTAGTCACGATATAGATGCAATTGGAGAGCTCGCCAGCAGAGTAATAGTCCTTGATAAAGGCAAAATCGTACTCGATGGCACCCCTGAAAAGATCTTTTCTGATGAATCAAAGATAGTAAGCCTTGGTCTTGATGTCCCATATGCCATACATTTTCAAAACAAATTACGTCAAGCCTGCATAGAGTTTGATAACACATACCTCACACTCAATGATTTGGCTCAAGCAATTGCAAACCTAGCCAATAATAAGGTACAAAAGGATCTTTTGGGTCATGAGTAGCAACATTTCATTTGGTCAGTTCTACAACGTCGATTCACCCATTCACAGACTCGACCCACGTGTAAAGATTCATCTATTTTTACTCTTTGCGATCTCTTCGTTTTGCATTAAAACCATGCTTGGAATGATTTGTGCGTTTGCGATACTAATAATCGTTGTATTTTTGACCAAAATCCCTCCTAAAACAGTAGCTAAATCACTGAAGGCATGTTGGATTATCTTCTTATTTCCACTTATCTTTAACCTTTTTATGATTCAAGGCGAACCTGTTTTTCAATATGGATTTATTACAATCACAGACCTTGGTATATGGCGTAGTGTATTTTTTACCATACGCATCGTAGTTGTATTCGTTAGTGCATCTCTTTTGATGATGACGACATCTGCACTTGCACTATGCGATGCAACTGAGTATCTTTTACGTCCCTTTGCAAAAATCAAAGTTCCTGTTGATGATATTTCAATGATGGTATCAATTGCTATTAGGTTTATTCCCACAATGGGAGAAGAGTTTGATTCTATAAAAAAAGCTCAGCTTTCAAGAGGTGCAAATTTTGAAGAGGGCGGACTTATTAAAAAAGCTAGGGCGATGGCCGCAATTCTTACACCTCTTTTTATCGGTGCATATAGACGCACTGAACATCTTGCTATAGCTATGGAGTCTAGGTGCTATGGCTGTGGAATCAAACGAACTAAGTACAGGGAGCTAAAAACTAGACCAGCAGATTGGATAGCTATTGCAATTGTTATCGCATTTTTGATTATTTCGATTATCTTGGCTTAAGTAGTATTTAAGCAGTGTGATACTTAAGCATTGCCTTGTCTAGACCGTTTTCGATCGCATAGAGCACAGCTTCTGAGCCAAGATTGATAGTTGACAAAAAATCTTGCTGAGAAGATTTAGAAACTTTTTGTAAAACATAATCAGCAGGACACATCTTGCCTGGAGGTCGTCCAATTCCAATCTTTAAACGAGCAAATTCTTTGCCAATAGCCTCACAAATTGAGCGAACCCCATTATGGCCACCATGTCCGCCATTGTATTTAAATCTAATAGAATTTTGAGGAATATCCATATCATCATGAACTACAAGGATATTTTTTGAAGAAGCCTCGTAGCGTTTCATTAAGTGACTAAGTGGACCACCAGAGCGATTCATATATGATTGCGGCTTAGCCAAAATGATATCATCGCCACCCAGACTGCCAATGCCAACAATACAACCATCTTGGCTTTTCCAATAGTTGACACCAAACTCTTTAGCTAATTCATCAACAACTAAAAAACCGCAATTGTGTCGAGTCATATCATACTCAACACCAGGATTGCCTAGACCAGCGACAAGAAAAATCTCACTCATAGCTTTATATGTGCTTAAAACGCAATTACTTTATAATGCAAAATCTGGGTCAAACATCTCAGAGACAGACTCTTCATTAAAGACATTTAGTATTGCTTTACCCAGTAGCTCATCAACACTAATAATGTGGAATTTCTCGCTCGTCTTATCTTCTGGCATAGGGATTGTGTCGCAAATAACAACTTCAGCAGCAGGACATGCTTCAAGTCTAGAGATTGCAGGGTCAGAAAAGATTCCATGAGTTGCACAAATATGAATACTAGCAGCTCCAGCTTCCATTAAAGCAGTTGCTCCAGCAGTGATTGTTCCAGCAGTGTCGATCATATCATCATTAACGATACAATTTTTTCCTCTAACATCACCAATAACAGCAGAAACTTCTGCAACATTATGAGATGGACGGCTTTTATGCATAATAGCCAAATCAGCATCTAACATATCAGCCAATTTCTTAGCCGCCTTTGCACGTCCAACATCTGGAGAGACAACGCACATATTCTCAAGATTCTTGGAGGCAAAATAGTCAGCAAATAGTGGAAGAGCTGTAAGATGATTGACTGGGATATCAAAAAAACCCTGGATCTGACCTTGATGTAAGTCAATTGCAATAACCCTATTAACACCTGATATTGTCAAAAGATTGGCAACCAGCTTAGCTGTAATCGGCTCACGAGAGGCGCTTTTTTTATCTTGGCGAGAATATCCATAATGCGAAATGACAGCTGTGACACTTCTGGCTGAAGCCCTCTTAGCGGCATCAGTCATAATCAGAAGCTCCATTAAAGTATCGTTTACGTGCCCAGAAATTGACTGAACAATAAAGACATCGGCGCCTCGAACACTCTCTAAGAATCGAGCATAAATTTCACCATTAGCAAATTTTTCAAGTCGGACTTTTCCAAGTGGGGTATCAATTTTTTCTGAAATTCTCTTTGCAAGTTTTACATTACTGCTTCCAGAAAAAAGCATCAGGTTTTTTTGCACAGCATCCATCAGCTATACACCTTTCCACTAAATTCCACTAAATCGACCTAATTTTTTTGCTTCTTTTTCCAATTTTCAATATTTTTTTGTTTTGCTCTCGCGATTCCTAAAGCTCCATCAGGAATGTCGTGAGTGATAGTTGATCCAGCACCAACAACAACATCTGATCCTATTTCAACAGGCGCAACCATCATTGTGTCGGATCCGATAAAAGATCTATCTCCAATTGTAGTGGCAGACTTTTTTACACCATCATAATTACAAGTGATTGAACCGGCGCCAATATTAACATCCTCACCTATTGTTGTATCTCCAATATAGCTTAAATGAGGAACTTTTGAGCGTTCTCCAATAATTGATTTTTTAATTTCAACGTGCGTTCCGGCTTTAGAGCCATTGCACATATAAGTTCCAGGACGAATATAAGCCCTAGGCCCACAGCTAACACCATCGCCCAATTGTGATTCAAGGATAATCGATTCTTCAATAGTGCAATCTTTACCAATTGTAGAATCATAGATTCTTGTTGTTGGACCAATTATAGAACCCGAATCTACAGAGCTTTTACCCATAATGAAGCTCATTGGTAAGATCTCAACATCATTAGAAAGCTCTACATCTGGGCCAATCCATGCAAGCTTTGGATCCCAAAATGTAACACCATTTTCCATGTGCTTTTCAATAATTCTCTGTTGCAAAACTGAAGTTGCTTCAGCTAGTTGTTTACGATTGTTGATACCAAAAGCCTCAGTTGGATCCTGTGCAGAAAGAGCAATAACCTTTTGACCCTCAGTGACCAATACCTTAACAACGTCTGTAAGGTAATACTCACCCTGAGCATTATTGTTGTTAATTTTTTCTAGAACATCAAAAAGCTTCTCAACATTAAAGCAATATATTCCACTGTTGCACTCTTTAATTTCGGCCTGAGATATTGTGCAATCTTTTTGCTCAACGATCTCTTCTACTTCTCCCTTAGCCGAGCGCACAATTCTCCCATATCCAGTTGGATCATCGGGAGCAAATGTAAGAATTGCACAGGCACTTTTATTTTGTTTGTGCTCATCAATTAGATCACTGATTGTTTGTGGTGTTATTAAAGGACAATCACCAGATAAAATAACAACGTCACCGCAACGAGATATAAGCTCATCTTTAGCCATCAAAACAGCATGACCAGTTCCCAAACGTTTCGATTGAAAAACTGTTTTTACATCTGGAATTAAGGACTCAACCTGGTCTTTTCCATAGCCTAAAACAGCGATAACTTCTTCGCAACCAGATTTATGAGCAGAATCAACAACCCAACGAATTAGAGGTTTTCCGAGGATTTCAAAGGCAACTTTAGCAGAAGAGGACTTCATTCGAGTTCCACTTCCCGCAGCAAGAATAAGCGCAGCAGCCGACATATGCTCTCTTTCGAACAGATGAAAGATTACTTAATTTTGTAGTCTAAGAAAAATGGCTGGGGTACTAGGATTCGAACCCAGATAACTGGCACCAAAAGCCAGAGTCCTAGCCATTGGACGATACCCCAGTCTGATAACTCCAATCTCTAAAAAGAGATAAAAAAGAGTGCTTTTGAAGTGTACCACAGAGTGGTTATTTTATATGTAAGCCAGCGCCGAACGCAACACTTGAGCAGACTTTTGTCCAGCTGGCATATTTTTTAATAGCCTGTGATGCGAGAACAGCCGCTTCTTTTCCTTCGCAAATTCCAAATACAGAAGAACCGCTTCCAGAAACTATTGCGCGCAACACATTTGTGTCTTCGTTTAAAGATTGAACCAACTGCGCGGTAGGCGTTGATAACAATGTCGCAGAAGTTTGTAAGCTATTTCCAATCAACCTCGATATATATTTAACTGACTCACCATTTTCGATCGCACTAAGAAGCTTATTAAAATTTTCTGTAACCATTTGCTGTGAAATTTTAACTGCTTCCTCATCAAAGTTTTGAACTTCCCCATTTGTAATAGAGTCAAAGGTCTTGTAAACATCCAATGTCGAAAGTCCATCATCAGGCATTGCTAAAACAATATCCATTTTTGGAAAAGGTAAAGCTTTTTTGAGGATTTCGCCACAGCCTCCCATTAAAGCGCAGCCACCTTGTAAGAAAAATGCTATATCGCTTCCAATCTCCGAAGCAACTTTTAAAGGAAGTGCATCTGTTGTGTTAATACCATAGAGCTTACACATATAAGCGATCGCTGAAGCAGCATCAGAAGACCCTCCCCCAAGACCAGCTTTTAAAGGAATATTCTTAGTTATATTGACATTAATTTGATAATCTATCGGTTCATTGATTGCTTTTTGAAAAGCTCTTATGGCCTTATAAACTAGATTGTCATGAGTGTCTATTTGTGAAAAAAACTTACTGGAAAATGGATAACCATCTCCTGCAATCATATTAATTTTGAGTAAGTTATCAGCTGCTTTTTCATGCGGATTGATAGGGTTTTTAAGCTTAGTAGAGATAAATTCTAACTCATCACATAAATCTAGAGTAAGCATTATAGTTTGCAGACGATGCTTGCCCTCAATAATTTCTGTAGAAACATCTAATCCAAGATTGACCTTTGCACTTGCAAACATAGTTATAGAACTATTATGTTTATCCAAACTACTCATCATCTCTGCAACTCTTAAAAAAACTTTCTAAAATTTCTGAGCATTCATCTTCTAAAACACCATAAGTAACGGGAAAGGCATGATTAAGCCTTGGATCGTCACAAATCGCATAAAGAGAGTCTAGAGCACCGGATTTGCTATCTAATGCTCCAACAACGCATCTGCTTATTCTGGAATTAATCAACGCACCAGCACACATAACACATGGCTCTAATGTGACATAAATTGTGCAACCGGTAAGTCTCCAATTATTGATAGTTTTGCAAGCTTGCCTAATTGCTTCAATTTCAGCGTGCGACGTTGGGTCAAACTTATGTTCTTTCTGATTTTTTCCTTGCGATATAACTTGACCATCTTTGACTATAACGGCGCCAACAGGAATCTCTCCTGCAGCAAGCGCTTCCTTAGCAAGATCAATGGCTAAGGACATATATTTTTCATCCAAAGATCTATCCATAGCTAGATTTTATGCATAAAAAATATCCCCACCTGCAAAAAGTTATGCAAGTGGGGATTTAAATATTATCAATTAAGCTTTATGCGACTCTAAGAGATGCAAAGAGATAATTAAGCATTCATCTCTTGGAGAAGTTCAGCAGCCTTGTTGGCGCAAGAGCCACCATCTGGGGTGTAAGCATCAGCACCGATCTCATCGCAGAATTCCTGGGTAACAGGTGCGCCACCGATCATAATCTTAACTTTATCACGAAGGCCTGCATCCTCGAATGCCTTAACAACATCTTGGAGCATTGGCATAGTGGTGGTCAATAATGCAGAAGCTAAGACTAGCTGAGTATCTGGATTCTCTTTGACATACTCAACAAACTTCTCTGTTGGAACGTCAATACCGAGATCCTCAACCTCGATACCCTTGCCCTCGACCATCATACGGACAATGTTCTTTCCGATGTCATGCATGTCACCAGCAACGGTTCCTAGAACTGCCTTTCCGAGTGGCTCAGCACCTGCCTCCTCGAGTAGAGGCTTTAGAAGTGCAGTACCAGCATTCATTGCACGAGCTGCAACGAGTACCTCAGGAACGAAGACCTCGTCGTTGCGGAACTTCTCACCGATAACTCCAAAACCATCGAGAAGAGCATTGAGGATGTCCTGTGCGCCAATTCCCTCATCGATTGCTTGCTGAACTAGAGGAGTAACTTCCTTCTTCTTACCACGTTGAATAGCTGAATTGATATCATCAAGAATTGCCATGATGGTACCCCTTTCGATTTCGACCACTCCAATGGTCACCAACAAGATTCACAGCCGTTAAAAATCACAACCACCACGCATGGTTATCTTTTCAACGTATGAATTATAACACCATTATTTATACGTCATATACTGATTTGAATCCAAATCTTTGTATGTATCGTACAAAGATTATTAAAAAACTATTCATGGTTTTTTAATAATCTTAAAGCAATTCATCTCTCTTAAAATATTAGTTTTTTAATAATCTTAAAGCAATTCATCTCTCTTAAAATATTAATAAATATAGAAATTTAGAGACGTTTCAATTGATAATCGCCAATTAAGAGAAGAGGAAATTAATGCAAGTTGAATTAATTGTTGGAGGCGATATTAAACAAGTCGAAGCCAAAAAGGGACAAACTGTTTTATCACTTCTCCAAGACAATGAGATTAACTTTATCGCTCCTTGTGGTGGTAATGGTGTGTGTGGCAAGTGTAGGGTTTTACTTAAAACCTCCGATGATTTGAGTTATCACCTTGCATGTCAAACAAAGGTTGAAGATGGTATGAAGGTCATCGTTGAGGACAGCAACGTTATGTCAATTACAGATGATGGCTTTATGTTCGATTACATAATTGACTCTGGTGCTACAGGTGAGTATGGTCTTGCAATCGACGTCGGAACAACCACTGTTGTATGTCATCTTCATTCCCTAGAAGATGGTCAACGTATTGCCAGCGCAAGCTGCCCAAACCCACAGATAGTTTTTGGCTCCGATGTCTTAAGCAGAATTAGTGCCTCTATGGAGGGTAAGCTTAGCCAGATGCAAGATTCGATTTTGACGGGACTTGCAAAGCTAAAAGAAGAGGCCTTAAAAAAAGCTGGTCTTAATAACATAGAGCCTGTAAAAGCGGTACTTGCAGGAAATACCGTTATGCAACATATTGCCGCGGGACTTTCACCTGACTCAATTGGAGTTAACCCATTTACTCCCCTTTCGCTTTTTGGTGATGATCATAATTTACCTGGAGTATGTAATAAAACATTTATGATGCCCTGTATAGCTGGATATGTTGGTGGAGATATTACAGCTGGCATTGTTGCAACCGCTCTTCAAACAAAAGATCGACCCTGTCTCTTGGTTGACGTTGGAACCAATGGTGAAATGGTTTTGGGAGACAAAAATGGAATGATCTCTTGCGCGACTGCCGCTGGCCCTGCATTTGAAGGAGCAAATATTGAATGCGGTATGCCAGCAGCACCTGGCGGAATTTCTAAAGTTCGCCTAGATGGTGAGCAACTTGATCTAGATGTTATTGGCAACTGTACACCAATTGGAATTTGTGGATCGGGGCTTATCGATACGCTGGCAATTATGTTGGATTTAGGCGTAATTGACGAAACCGGACGCATCTTAGATGACGATGAGATTGATGGATTTGGAGCCTCCTTTGTTGGAGAGATCAACGGAGACAATGTCATCTATCTATCAAAAGAAAATAACGTCTATGTAACTCAAAAAGATGTTAGAAATATCCAACTTGCTAAGTCTGCAATCTGCGCAGGAATTTACACACTCTTGGATGAATACAAACTAAGTGTTGACGATGTTGAAAGTCTATATATTGCTGGCGGTTTTGGTAGTCATATTGATATCAAAAATGCAATGCGCATCGGAATTTTTCCATCAGAGCTTTTGGATAAAGCGAAGTCAGTAGGTAACTCTGCTGGTGAGGGTGCATCTGCAATTTTATTATCTGAAGAGGCTCGCAACGCTCTAAATACTGTTACAGAAATTTGTGGATATATTGAACTTTCAACCTCAGCAGAGTTTAATGAATACTATGTAGAACAAATGATGTTTCCTGAGGAATAAAGCTAAATAATGGGGATTTTTTGCTTGAGGAGAGAATCATGTCGAATGTAGAGAATATTGAAAAGATTGCAAAAAAACATGGTTTTGAATGTATCGGACGAACAACTGCTGACAAGCTAAATGTTCGTGAAGAGGTTAGATCGATGTGTGCGGCAGATAAATGCAAAGCTTATAACGCATCTTGGTCGTGCCCGCCAGCCTGTGGCACAATCGAACACTTTAGAGAAGAGATCGCAAAGCGCAATGATGTTGTGGTTTTTCAAACTGTCGCTCAGCTTGAGGATGAGTTTGATATCGACACCATGATGGATGCAGCTGAGCTTCACTCTGAACGTATCCCTGATTTTATCAATGAGATTAGGGAATTTGTGCCAGATTGCCTGCCTTTAGCAGCAGGTGCTTGTACACAATGTGATGATTGCACATACCCTGATGCCCCGTGCAGATTTCCAGATGAAATGTTTGTTTCTATGGAAGCAGCAGGTCTTGTTGTCAGCGATGTTTGTGTTGCTGCAAATATCCCTTACAACCATGGTCAAGACCACATCGCCTATGTTGGATGCGTTGTAGTCTAAGACAAAAGTCGAAATATTCTTTTAGCTAGGCTTAGCTTGGCGATAACTTTTCGCCCAAACTTAATAGATGAAATAATCGATAATCCTGAGACGTAGAAGTTATGTCTTGGGGTTATTGTATTTAGACCAAAACCTCATTTACCTTCTTTAACCGCCCTATATCTAAATGAGTCTCTTGAATTTTTGTAGTTGTGGTAAATTTTCTTTCGGATGGGTGGCAGAGCGGTTTATTGCGTCGGTCTTGAAAACCGTTGAGCGGGTAGTCCCCGTTCCGAGGGTTCGAATCCCTCCCCATCCGCCATCTTTTTATCTCTCGATCTTTTAATCTTTCGTATTTTATAAGCACTGAGGATGCATAGACGTTTTAGTCACATGCCTAAGCTGACAGGGTAATCTTGATATATTTCAAGATTATAGGTTGTTAAAAACCAAGCCCACTAAAACGCTCATAGAAAGCTTTAAGTTTCTCCAATACACGAACCTTTACTTCAGAGTACGCTTCGCTACCTCCAAAACGACTTGGCTTTTTGGTCATAAGGCTAACAACCTCAGTACCGCTCTCAGGAATACCGCCATCTCTAAACGCCCGCTCAATAAGTGCGCGAGTACCTTCATCATCTAGAGACTCATCGGAGATAATCTGAGCGAGTTCACGCTCTCTTGTCTCAGCAAGGTATTTCTTCCAATCCGCATCAACATCCTCAGAATGATCAAGGCTATCAATGAAGGCCTCAATCAAATCGCGCTTGTTGTGCAGCTCATAACTTGAT
>CAZLCK010000001.1:73804-79969 GCA_964558235.1 uncultured Coriobacteriaceae bacterium | reverse complement strand
GTGACCGCAAATGTCTCCGGCATGGGAGATGTCACTGTTTACTACAGCACTGATGGTTCTACTTGGTCTAGTGATGCTCCTACAGAAGCAGGTACCTATCTGGTTGCAATAACGGTAGAAGAAGGAGATAACTACTACGGAACAGAAGAAGGTACATACCTAACAGATGACACCTGGACTTTCACCATTAGTGAAGCCGATACATCTAGTGAAACAGTAAGTGGAACAACAACAGATAATGATGATAGTAATACTTCATCAGAAGGTATAGCAAAAACAATAGATACAACTATGCCATATCTTTTAGCTTTCCTATTACTTATCTGTGGAGGTTTAATAAATACAGCTATCGCAATACGAAGAGCACGTCATAAGATGAACAAACTACATAAGAGTTAAGAGCTACTAAAAGAAATTGCGCTCAGATTTGATTCGGTCTTCTCTACGCTCAAGCAAGAGCTGATCGTTCGAATCAACTAGGGACATCAAAATAAATCGCAGGTCAGGGGTTATAAATCTCTGGCCTGTTTTATATCAATTCAATCTTTTTAGGGTTAAAGGAAAAAGGGGCGGGGCCTAGTCTTTTTGCCTGTTAGCGGTAGCCACCTGAAACATCGCTTACGCTTTCGGGCGGAGAAGAAGATCATCTTCTTGTTATGAGTCAAGCAAAAGTTTGGTCTGGCAATTTAACCGAATTGTCTAGCGGTGGTGCTATTCGCGCTACAAAGTCATCCGCCGCCCTAGTTTTTTAAGCTATTCATTGGTGCTGGGAATCTCCCACCGCGATGAGCTAGGACATTTCCAGCAAAACGATTTACATCCATAATTGGAGCACTTCCCAAAAGACCACCAAATTCCAAACGCTCACCAGCTCTTTTTCCAAGTGCGGGAATTATTCTTACAGCTGTGGTTTTGGAATTGATAACGCCAATTGCCATCTCATCGGCGATGATGCCGAAGATCGTCTCAATATCAATGTCTCCAGGTACTGCAATCATATCTAGTCCAACAGAGCAGACAGATGTCATAGCTTCAAGTTTTTCAAGTGAAAGTGCACCATTTTCAGCAGCAGCAATCATGCCTTGATCTTCAGACACTGGAATAAATGCACCAGATAGACCACCAACGCTCGATGAGGCCATAACACCACCCTTTTTAACCGCATCATTTAGCAGTGCTAGAGCACAAGTTGTACCAGGGCCACCTGCCTGTCCAACTCCAATTGCCTCCAATATCTGTGCGACAGAGTCGCCTGGTGCAGGCGTTGGAGCTAAGGAAAGATCGAGAATACCCATCTGAGCATCTAGACGTTTAGCAGCCTCACGAGCGATAAGTTCACCAAGACGCGTGATCTTAAAGGCTGTTGCTTTTATAGCTTCAGCAACCGTTGTGAGATCAGCATCTTTGTCAAGCGATTCCAAAACAGCGCGCACAACACCTGGTCCCGAAACACCTACGTTGATGACCTTATCGCCCTCGCCTGAGCCATGCATAGCTCCAGCCATAAATGGATTGTCTTCAACGGCGTTACAAAAAACAACTAGCTTGGCACATCCGATGCAATCTAGTTCTTGTGTAAGCTTTGCCGACTCCATAATAGTCTTACTCATGAGTAAAACCGCATCCATGTTGATACCAGCTCTAGTTGAAGCAACATTTACAGAAGAGCATACACGCTGAGTTTGAGCCATAGCATTTGGAATTGAATTGATGAGCTTAAGATCAGCTTTTGAAGCGCCCTTTTGCACAAGAGCAGAAAATCCTCCAACAAAGTCGACGCCCACTTCATTGCCAGCTCTATCAAGTGCTTGGGCGATAGGGGTTAGATCCTCATCTGGTAATGCAGCACTGATCTCTGCAACAGGTGTAACCGAGATGCGTTTGTTAGCAATTGGTGCACCATATTCGCGTTCAAGATGGCTTGCAACTTCAACCAAATTCTCGGCCGATTTAGTAAGCAGGTCGTAGAGCTTGGCACAAAGCTTGTTGATGTCAGAATCTGTACACGAACGCGTGTTAATTCCCATCGTAATAGTACGAATATCGAGGTTTTGTTGCGAAATCATCTGCAACGTTTCAGCTATTTCGGCCGGTGTTATCTCCATGTTTGTGTCACTTTCTTGCTGAGTAAAATATGCGCTCTTAATTATATGCGGTAATTGCTGTGGTAATTGCGAATTCTTAGCTTTATAGAAGCGATATCTTTTTGCCTTTCACCGATATTGGAATTGTTAAGTGTGACAATGATAACAAAATTGGTACTAAACAACACTGTGTTGCTTAACGGTCATTTAGTGGGTTAATCATCTTTATGTTGGTATTTTGATATCGATTAGGCAGTAGTTTACGTACGACAAGTTGAGTGGCGCAGTACAAAAGTGGTTATATGGAAACCTTGGTGAGGGACACCAATAGCAGCTAAGAGCCTTAATAAGGGACACCAATAGCAACTAACACACAACCTGTGCGTAACATCATATACATAAACAGCTTAGGAGTTTGTTCAAGTGGGTAAGAAAATTGTTGCAGATGAGTCTTTACAAACTGTTAATCTGCAAGATAGACGCTCTATTAGATCTCGCAAGATGATCTATAACGCTTTAATAGACTTGATTGAGGAGAAGGGCCTCGATGGATTTACGGTCAGCGATATTACCGAGAGGGCTGATTTAAACAGGTCGACTTTTTATAGCCACTTTAAGGATAGAGATCACCTTATTCGCTGTTTTGAGGACGACTTTTTTGCCGGCCTTGGAGATATTGAAGCGATGATCGCAGAGGTTACACCAGAGGAGTTAGTTGATGCCTCTATTGGTGAGCGCCCCTTAGAGTGTCTGGTTAAGCTCTTTGATTACCTGCGCGAAAACAGCGATCTTTTGCTTGCGCTTATTGGGCCTTCGGGAGACATTCGCTTTGAGCATATGATTATCGACAACCTTTGCGTGTCGATCGTCGACAAAATTCTAAATCACAAATATAAGGACAATCCCACAAGACTTGTTAAATACTACACAGCCTTTATCGCATCAGCATCTCTTGGAATTGTTCGCATGTGGTTAGAGGACAACATGGTAGAAAGCTCTGAGGAGATGGCAAGAATCATGTTTGGTTTGGCAGAGCTACGTCCTGGCGAGCCAATCGAGATAGATGGACTTAAAGGAGAGTAATAATGTCTACTGTAAATAATGCTCTCCATATTGGGATCGATGTTGGTTCTACAACTGTTAAGTTAGCTATTATCGATGACCAAAACGAGATACTCTTTTCTCGCTATACGCGCCACCATACCGACATCCGTGCGACAATTTCGCAGATTCTAAACGAGGCCGCCAAAGATTATGGTGATCTTTTAATGACTGCTTCTATTACAGGCAGTGGTGGTCTTTTGCTTTCGCAATGGCTTAATTTGGAGTTTGTGCAGGAGGTTGTTGCATCATCAAAGGCTGTTGAGGTCTTTATACCAAAGACAGATGTTGCAATTGAGCTTGGTGGAGAGGATGCCAAAATAATCTATTTTGGTGAGGGCATCGAGCAACGCATGAATGGTACATGTGCCGGCGGCACAGGCGCCTTTATCGATCAAATGGCATCTCTTTTGGATACCGATGCGCAAGGCTTAAATGAGCTTGCAAAGGGAGCAAAGATCATCTACCCGGTTGCGTCGCGTTGCGGAGTGTTTGCTAAGTCGGATGTTCAGCCACTACTTAACGAAGGCGCCGATAAACAAGATATTGCTGCCTCGATTTTTCAATCGGTTGTAACTCAGACGATCTCTGGTTTGGCCTGTGGTCGTCCAATCAGAGGCTACGTCGCTTTTTTGGGTGGTCCTTTGCAATATCTCTCTGAGCTTGAAAAGCGCTTTAGGATCACTCTTAATCTAGATGATGAGCATGCTCTCAAACCAAGCAATGCACATCTTTTTGTTGCTTGTGGTGCTGCTATGGCAGCTGAAAGTACTGAACTTGTAACAATCAATGAGGTGCTAAAGCGTCTAGCTGATCTAGGCGAAACTCAGGGCAATGAGGTCGTAAGGCTTGATCCTCTATTTGAATCACCCGAGGATTATCAGGAATTTTGTGAGCGCCATAAAAAAGATGTTGTTCCAAAGGGAGATCTATCTACTTATCGCGGTGAGGCATATTTGGGGATAGATGCAGGCTCAACAACTTTTAAAGCTGCTTTGGTTGGAAGATCTGGCGAGATCTTAAGGTCTTGGTATGGCAATAACAAGGGCGACGTTTTAGGCTCGGCTAAGGAGATGGTAACTGAGCTCTATGCAACGCTGCCAAGGGATAGCCAAGGTCGACCAGTTGTAAAGATTGGTCATGCAACTGTTACAGGTTATGGGGAGGGTCTGCTCTTAGAGGGACTTCGTTGCGACTCTGGAGAGGTAGAGACGGTCGCACATCTGCGTGGTGCTTCTGAGATGGTGCCAGAGGTTGAATTTATCCTCGATATTGGCGGTCAGGATATGAAGTGCATGCAGGTTAAAGATGGAGTCATCGAACATATTATGTTAAATGAGGCCTGCAGCTCTGGATGCGGATCGTTTATCGAAACCTTTGCAGATTCGCTCGGTATGAATGTGCAAGACTTTGCTAAGGCTGCGATTGAAGCAGCAGGTCCTGTGGATTTAGGAAGCCGTTGCACTGTATTTATGAATTCGAGGGTTAAGCAGGCTCAAAAAGAAGGCGCTACTGTTGGTGATATCTCAGCAGGACTTTCGTATTCGGTTATTAAAAATGCGCTCTTTAAAGTTATTAAGCTGCGAGAGGCCAACGAAGTTGGGGTCCACGTTGTTGTTCAAGGTGGAACATTTTTAAACGACGCTATTCTAAGAGCCTTCGAGATGCTTTCGGGAAAAGAGGCTGTAAGGCCAGACGTTGCCGGTCTTATGGGCGCTTATGGGGCTGCACTTTTGGCTCGTGACCGCGCTGAGCAAGCTGGGTCGGTTGATCTGTCGGTGCTTAGCGATGATGAGCTTGCCAAAGTTGCTTCGCGCTCCACTATTTTGGACCCGATAGCGTTAGAGAAGCTCGAAGTTAAGCATACGACAACGCGTTGTCAGGCCTGCTCAAATCATTGTCTGCTTACGATTAACGACTTTGGAGTTGATGAGCATACCGGCAAACGCCGCAGGTTTATTACCGGCAATCGTTGCGAAAAAGGTTCGGGTAACGTTTCAAAAAAGACTAAAGTTCCAAACCTATTCGAATATAAAACTAAGCGATTGTTCGATTATGAGTCGCTTTCTGAGCAGGAGGCCACACGTCCAACAGTTGGACTCCCACGCGCACTCAATATGTACGAGAACTACCCATTTTGGCATACCTTCTTTACCGAACTTGGATTTAGAGTTGTGCTATCTGATGCTTCTACAAAAGATACCTATGAAGCTGGAATTGAGTCGATGCCATCAGAAAATGTTTGCTACCCAGCCAAGCTTTCGCATGGACATATCATGGACTTGATCTCTAAGGGCGTGGATTTAATCTTTATGCCATGCATCCGTTGGGAACGTCAAGAAGATCCAGGTGCTATAAATCACTTCAACTGTCCAGTCGTTGTGAGTTATCCAGAGGTTTTGCATCTCAATATTGACGAGCTTAGAGATGGCAAGATGGCTTTTCTGAAAGCATTTGTTCCATATGATAATCCCGAAGTTTTGCCTGAACGTCTCTATGAAGAGATCTCGCAGAAGTACTGGAGTAAACATCCCGAAGCAAAGGGAACTCCTCCAACTCTTGATGAGATTAAGAAGGCCGTAAAGGTTGCTTGGGATGAAGACGATAGGTTTAAGGAGGATATTCGCAAGGCTGGCGAGGAGGTTTTGGCTTGGATTGCTAAGACTAACTCGCACGGAATTGTTCTAGCTGGTAGACCTTATCATTTAGATCCCGAGATCAACCATGCGATTCCAGAGCTTATTGCAAGCTTTGGCTTGGCAGTACTTACAGAAGACAGTGTTTCGCATCTCGTAAAGCCAGATCGTCCGATTCGTGTAATCGATCAGTGGATGTTTCATTCAAGGCTTTATGCATCGGCTAAGCTCGTGACGATGGTTCCAAATTTGGATCTAGTACAACTCAACTCATTTGGTTGTGGACTTGATGCTATTACAACCGATCAAGTTCAAGAGATTTTAGAGGCTGCAGGCAAGATATA
>CAZLCK010000001.1:33942-73704 GCA_964558235.1 uncultured Coriobacteriaceae bacterium | reverse complement strand
AATCTCGACAAGCTCAAGTCCTTTGCGTCTAAGGTAGGTTTAACGCTTGTCAAGGGAGCCTCGACTATCTTTAACAAGACGCAATACACTCAGGAGATGAAAGATGCTAAGTACACCATTATCTCTCCACAGATGGCGCCAATTCACTTTGAACTTTTAGAGAGAGCCTTCCACGACCACGGATATAACTTAGTGGTGTTGCCGTCTGTCGACCACGGCGCTGTTGAGGCGGGTCTAAAGTATGCCAATAACGATGTCTGTTATCCTTCAATTTTAGTTACAGGCCAGATTATGGAGGCTGTGACGTCTGGAGAATATGATACAGACCATCTGGCCGTTATCATTACACAGACAGGTGGAGGATGTAGGGCTACAAATTACATTGCGCTTATAAGAAAGGCTCTAAAAGAGGCTGGCTATGGACATATTCCTGTAATTTCGCTTGCGTTTAAGAAGCTTGAGGAAGCAAATCCTGGCTTTAAGATCTCGCCTAAGATGTTATATCACGGATGCTATGCGCTTCTCTATGGCGACCTGTTGATGCAATGCTTGTTCCGCACGCGCCCGTATGAGGCAACACCTGGTTCAGCACATAAGCTCTTTAAAAAGTGGATGGAATACCTGAAGGAAGATCTATCTAAGTCAACTCCGATGCGATTCTCTAAAAATGTTCATGCAATCGTCGAGGATTTTGATAATTTGCCGCTAGTTAATGACGGGAGCAAACCACGCATTGGAGTTGTTGGAGAGATTTTGGTTAAGTTCCATCCAACGGCCAATAATCAAGTAGTTGATATCATTGAATCTGAGGGCTGCGAGGCAGTAATGCCTGGATTGGTTGAATTTTTCCTCTATGGAATCTCCAATGCAATTTGGCAGTCGCGAGAGCTTGGGCGCTCTAAGAAGTCGGCCTTTGGTTCAAAGATTGCACTGAAAGTTGTTCAGGCTGGTCGTGCTCCTATCTATGATGCACTTAGGAAGTCGAAGAGATTTACTGCGCCAGCAGATATCTATGAACTTGCTGGGTATGCTGATAAGATCTTGTCGCTTTGTAATTCCATGGGCGAGGGTTGGCTTTTAACCGCTGAGATGATCGAACTTATTCATAACGGAACCCCAAATATTGTCTGTGTTCAGCCCTTTGCATGTTTACCAAATCATGTGACAGGCAAGGGCATTATCAAAGAGCTGCGCAGGCTTCATCCAGAGTCGAACATCGTTGCTGTCGATTATGATCCGGGCGCTTCAGAGGTAAATCAGCTCAACAGGATTAAGCTAATGATCGCTGTGGCAAAGTCAAACTTTGATAAGACTCATAATGAGAAAGATGCAAAATCTTCCAGAGAAGAAACCTAAGTATTGCATTAAATTGGCGGCTCTATTCACGGTGGGTTATAGCAGAGCCGCCCTATCCACGACGGTGGGCTAGTAGAGTCTCTCTATTCGCAGTGGGTTAGTAGAACCTGCTCTGTCTACACTGGGTGAACAGCATCTTTCTATCCACGTTGGGTTAGCAGTGTCTAAATTTTATACATGAAATCGAAGACGTCTTTGCGCTGAAGTGTGATTTGCATACCAAGTACTTTGGCGTCTTCTGCCAGTTTGGCTTGAACGCTATCAAAAGGACACTTTTCTTCGTCTAGGGTTACTAGCATAGTCATAGAGAAGAGATCGCCAAGAATGGTTTGTCTAATGTCATCAATGTTGACACCGCACTCGTAAAGGGTCGCAGAAATTTTGGCGACAATTCCAATTTGATCATTACCAAGAACGGAAAGAACAGCGTTTGTTTTTTGCATTAGCATCCCTTTTCTAAAAAACCTGCTCACATATAAAATATTTTAAACTTCAAGACTAGTTTTGGCATAAAAATTAGAATATCTATGTGAAGAGAGTATAAGACAACGGCGGTGAAATATAGTCATGAGCGCCAAACACGTAAATATTAATACTGGTGATCGGGTGCTTTTGCGCAAAGCTCATCCGTGTGGGTGTTTTGAATGGGAGATTATACGCGTTGGTATGGATATCGGGCTTAAGTGTATGGGGTGCGCTCATAAGGTAGTGATGAAGCGATCGACCTTTGAGAGGGGATACCGTAAGCACGTCGATCACACAGGTGAATCCGATGAAGTCTAGACATCTCTCAAAGATTGCAAATGATCTCTTAGATTTTTTGTTCCAGATGCGCGACGTTTGGTCTTGGGATGGCTGTCATACAAATGCGATTCCTGCGGCCACGAAAGAGTCTGACGCAGGGGCGCGCTTGGATGCTAGCGATCAAATTACAGTTCCAGCTACCATTCCGGTTGTGTTGATGGTAAGTGGCGGCTCAGACTCAACAGCTATGTGCTTAGGAGCTTACGAGATTAATCGCTATTTTCAAGAACTTATGAGTAAGCCTGCTGAAAACTCACTCCAGATCAAATTTGACTTCAATGTTTTACACGTCAATCATAATCTACGTGGACAGGATTCCGATGGTGATGAGCTGTTTGTAAAAGAGCTTGCTAAGTTGTGTAGATTCTCTTTTGTTAGTAAGTCGATCGATATTAAAAAGCTAGCAAAAGATTTTGATGGAAATATCGAAAACGCTGCGAGGCATTTTAGATATAAGTTTGCTTTTGAACTTTTGAATGAGCTTTGCACTAATCATAAGGTTCATGAGGAAGTCGGACAGATCTGGACTGCTCATACCGCAAATGATCGTGCTGAGACATTTTTTATGAGGGCTATTGTTGGAAGTGGACCGGCCGGCCTGTCTTCTATTCAGGCGATTAATGGAAATGTTATGCGTCCGCTTTTGTCTAACACGCGCGATGAGCTTAGAGATTATGTAAAAAGTCGCATGGATGAACTTGGTTGGCACATCTGTGTAGGTAGTGCTGGCAGTTTTAAGGATAAAGAGCAGTGCGACGCTGATCCTGCTCAAGATTCCAGCGAGTCTAAAAACGTACAGGCCAAGTGCACTCAGTATTGGCGCGAAGATCATACGAATTACGAAGATGATGGATTTAGAGCCTTTGTAAGAAACAGTCTAATCCCGCTAGCACAAACTCGAAACCCAGCGCTAATCCAAACCTTAAATCGAACTATGGATTTGATTTCGGATGAAAATTCCTTTTTTGAGCGTGAAGTTAAAAAGCTCTATTCGGCTGCTGTGAATTGTAAATCAGAGGGTGAAATTGTAGTTGAGCTAAATCAGTTGGACAACATTGAGCTTGTGATTGCGCGTAGGCTTGCGCATCAAATTTGTAAAGACGCTCTAAGCGATATCGAACGAGCTACTTTTGGACATATTGAGCATTTGACTATGATGCTCTTGGGACAGGCTAGCGTTGGGGACTCCTTCGACTTGCCAGGAAATAAGCATGTCCATCTCGAGCACGGACGTGTGATTATTGACACGAAGGCTGCGAGTGATCCTAATGCGAGTGACCCTGCTAAGAATGATTTTGCTGCAAATGATCCTAATGCGAGCAATTCTGCTACGAGTGACCCTGCTAAGAATGATTTTGCCGCGAGTGACCCTGCTGCAAGTGATCCTGCTACGAATTCTTCCAAAGAATCGACACAAAGTTCTAATTGGGAGTACTGTTTAGATGTTCCTGGAGAACTTGATATTCCCGAGGTTGGCTTGCGCCTTTCTGCGCAAATTGTTGAATTTGTAAGCGACAAGCGATGCGCTGCTTCAGATGAAAGCGATCTCACACAAAACCCTATTGACTATGTAAAACAATGCGCAAACAAAGATGTCGCATTTTTTGATCTCGACAAGATTGCTCGCGCTATTTCGCTCGATACAAACAGTGAGACCGACTCGCAGCTCTACTTGAATATCACCAACAGACAACCTGGAGACTATTTGCATCCCTTAGGCATGAACGGGCATACAAAGCTTATCTCTGATGTGCTCATCGACAAAAAAGTACCTAAATCCATGCGCGATGAACTAGCAGTCGTGAAAGTGGGGGGACATATTGTTTGGCTGGTTGGCATTTTGTCCGATGAATGCTTTAGGGTTGAGAAATCTACGATGAACATGCTAGTTCTCAAAATAGATTAAGTAGTGTTGCTGTAATCTTAAAAGGTATCTAAAACAATTTTAAAGCTCTCTAGGCAGGATGCTTTGAACGCTATAGATGGATCTTTGAAAAGATACTAGGTTAGATACAAGAGATGACATAGGCAGAAGGCGGTGGCTAAATATGAAGACAATACTTTGCTATGGTGACTCAAATACTCACGGTCTAAATCCCGACTGGATACATACCGGTGTTGTAACAAGGCATCCTCAAAATGTTCGCTGGCCTGGCAGGCTTGCTCAGCTTCTTGGTCCTGATTTCTATGTGATTGAAGAGGGGTTAAACGGTCGCACAACTGTCTTTGATGACTCTGTATCTGTGGGACGAAACGGTCTTCCGTATTTTCAGCCATGCCTTGAAAGCCATAGCCCTCTTGATCTTGTCATAATCATGCTAGGCACAAATGATTGTAGGCCGATCACATCGGCAAGTCCATTGGATGTCTCTATGGGTATGAGTCGGCTAGTAAAAATTGCCCTAGATCCATACTCTTATACATCGGAAAAGCCGCCTAAAGTTCTTATTGCAGCTCCTGCGCCACTAGGTGAGGCTTCTGTTCATTCTCCTGCGGATGAGGAGACTAGAGAAAGAACTGCTGCTTTGGCACCACTGTATGAGGATCTCGCAAAAGATTTTGGGTGTGGCTTTATTGATGTGGGCAAAGTTGCTTCTCCTGCTAAGGATGAGGGTATCCATCTAGATGGCGAGGCTCATGCTGCTGTGGCTGTTGCCATGCATCAAAAGGTACTGGAAATGCTCGCATAATGCTTCGCTTTCAGCCCCTCCTTCTTGCAGACTAACGGAGCTGTGGGCATTTGCATTAAGTCTGCAAGGTTGCAGTTAGTGTTGCGGTGAGCACGAAAAGTTTTGGCTAAATGCTGGCTGCTTGTTGGCTGCTGTGCAGCGAGGTCGTTTTTCTGCTCTGTGTCTTGCCCGGCAAAATTTGCAACGGTATACTATCTTATGCCGGTTCACCCGGCAAAGTCATACGCGGGTGTTGCCAAGTGGTAAGGCCCGAGCTTCCCAAGCTCGTATTCGCGGGTTCGAGTCCCGTCACCCGCTCCACATTCTCTTATCCCAACATTTTTAGTTTCTTTATAGATCGCAAAGATACCTAGGGCTGTAATCCAGACGATATGTAACTAAAACAAAATATCTTCAAGAATTTGAACGTGAGTATCTGTATCATTTAAACACGGTACATAGATAAAACAGTTCTCATTGAACTCGGTATCTGTGGCTTTTCTGTTTTCAATAAAAAATTGCTTTTGTTTTATTTCAACCTCATAAAGGGTTTCTAAGCAGTCGATAGCAAAGTTGGGGCACACTACAAATATGCGACTCTTTGTTTTTGTAGCCAAATGTGGTAGAACAACAGATTCAAAAGGCGAGAGCCAATTGCGGTTGTCTTCAAATCGACTCTGAAAAACTATTGAATATTTGTAGGGATTATCCAGCGGATTTGCAATTATCTGATCCGGCGTGCCATCAAGTCCAAGCGACTTTGCAATCAAAGCGCTGCTTGTGCGTATTTGGTCAAAATAGGTGTCGCCATTATTGATGTCATCTAGTGGAATTGAGTGATACGAAAACACCAGATGGTCGTCGGCGCATTGCCCAAATCCTGCATTTTTGATGTTTTGAGCGATCGCTTGGATATATCTTTCGTTTGAAGGATAGCTGTCAATGAAGTTGCAAAGGATATCTTTTACAGCCGCATCGATCTTATCTTTAACAGCATATGTGGTAGAAAACGCGCTTTGTGGATACATCGGCACAATATGTAGTTGCTCACAACCTAGATCGCGCAGTTCTAATACAGCCTGTTTTATCGACGGAGTTCCAAAGTTCATCGCCGATCTCACGTAAGCATCAATTCCTTTATTACAAAGCGAAGCCTCAAGCTTTTGTGCAAGCTTTTCTTGCATTACAACCAAGGGAGCACCCTCTGCGCTCCAAATCTGTTGGTACTTTTTAGTAGATTTTTGGCAACGCCTAGGTAAAATCACGAAATTTAGCAAAAAGAACTTTAAGACCCTATTGACTGGCATAATCCTAGGATCTCTCAGAAATTCTTTTAAATATTTACGTACCGATTCTTCATTGGGACTACTTGGGGATCCAGTGTTTGCCAATATTATTCCATGCTTCACAGCTTTAATTTACCTGTTTTTCTCGCATTGACTTTTGCAAAGATACCTAGGGCTGTACCTGTTTTTCTCGCACTGATTTTCAGTTTTTAAACATATGAACTAACACTAACTTGCAATAGCACCTTTGGCTTTTAGGATTGCATTTGCCATCTCAACCCAACCATCGCAACAATATTTTGTGGTTACCAGAGGTTTGTACATCGTTGTTGGACTCAAAATGTCCAAATTGTTAGTTTGGATTCCCGACATGATCTCTTCAATCTTTACACGATTGCGGCCTTTTTTGAGTCCGTTTGCCATGACGATTAGAACACCTGCAGCACGACCCATCTCAATATCACTTGCACCGTCTCCAACTGCTAATGTTTGCTTGCGATTAAGCCCGCGTCTTTGGATATCCTGTGCAACAGCAATTGCTTTAGATGTGTTGGCTGGAACAACATGAAAACCGTGAACTTCATCGAGATTTTCTAGCGAGGAATGCTTCACGGTAAAAAGCATTCCGTTATCTTCAAGCGAAAGTTCATAGCCTTGTGTCTTTAGATAGCTGGCAACCTCATCGACGTTTACATTTCCGCGCATTGCATGTGTGACATCGCGGTTTAAACATCTTGGATAGTTGTACTCAAGTAGACCTCTGTATCTCTCAAGCAGGTCGTCGATTGCTCCGGTTGCCGCAATCGCTTCATAAGGAGTTTGATATTTTTTGCGATCCCACTCAAAACTTCCCGTATCATACTGAACATCCAGTGGGGAAGTATCGCGCTCATGGATTGTTGTGCCCATCTCTCCAATGAAGGCATCCGCGTCAAATATGCGAATAAATTCATTGCCTTGAAAACGGCTTCTGCCAGTAACAATAACGATCGAAACGCCTACTTTTTTTAGAGCCACATAGGCTTGGGCAAGTTCAAATGATGGCTCTCCTTTAAAATTGCACAGCAGCTTCCCACCAGGCGCTAAAAGCGTGCCATCTAGGTCGGTGTAGATCGTTTTTATATCCGATAGAACATCCAAAGCATATTTGGAATCGAGCAATGGAAGCTCATCAATAATTGAAGAAGATTCTTGCATCAACGCGACATCCTTTAGCGTCTTAAACCTTATAAAAGTATATCGTCTTTCATAGGAGTTTTATGAGGGTGTGAGAGCAGTTTTTCGGCTTATAATCTAACTTAAATTTATAATCTCCTGCAAAAAAGGGGTGAAGATGCTTCAGGAGAAAGTTCTTACATCCATTATGAGGACGCTTAACTCTTCTAAACTACAATTTAAGCCTACAGAAATAAGCCATTTTCCGCCTCCAAAGAAAAAGCAATCCTACATGCTCTACATCCATGTTCCATTTTGTGAGAGGTTGTGTCCATACTGCTCATTTAACCGTTTTTCTTTTGATGAGGGTAAGGCTCGCGCTTACTTTGCATCTCTTAGAAAAGAGATGCAGATGGTCGCTGATCAAGGCTTTAAGTGCGAGACGCTATATGTTGGTGGAGGTACGCCTACCATTTTGCTTGATGAGCTTCTACAGACCTTGGATAAAGCCTACGAGCTTTTTGATATCGAGGATGCGTCTTGCGAGACCAATCCAAATCATCTTGTTCCAGAGATTGTCGATAGTCTAAAAGGCAAGATCAAGCGTCTTTCCGTTGGTGTTCAAAGTTTTAACGATGATCTTTTAAAACAGATGGGTCGTTATGAAAAGTATGGAAGCGCTCAAGAGATTGTCGAGCGAATTTACTATGCCAAGGATTACTTTCAGAGTCTAAATGTCGATATGATGTTCAATTTTCCTTCGCAGACAGAGGAGATGCTTTTTAAGGACTTAGAGACTGTAGCTGCAACTGGAGCTTCGCAGACGACGTTCTATCCGCTTATGGCCTCTCCTTCTGTGCGTGACAGCTTAAGAAAGACTGTGGGGGAGGTAGATGAAAGTCGCGAAGAACATTTCTACCACATTATCGATGAGGTTTTGTGCGGAGGTGCTAATCCCGCTTATACACATAGCAGTGCCTGGACGTTTAACGCTGTAGAGAACTCAATGATCGATGAATACATTGTCAATTATGAGGAGTATCCGGCGATTGGCTCGGGTGCAATGAGCTATCTCGAAGGTAATTTGTATGTGAATACGTTTTCGTTAAAGCAATATGGTGAGAAGATAGAACTTGGCATGCTCTCTGCAATGGGCGAGAATAGATTTTTAAAGACCGATCGCATGAGATATAGATTTTTAATGCAGCTATTTGGGCTAAAGCTCGACAAGAAGCAGTGGGAGAGCGACTTTGGATGCAGCGTAGAAAGAGGATTGCCAGCTGAATATTTGTTTATGAAGTTGGCCGGTGCTTTTGATGTGGATGACGATGAGAAGATAACACTTACGCCTCGCGGTAGATATTTACTCGTTGCAATGATGAGAGAGTTTTTTATTGGTGTTAATAGCTTGAGAGATGCTGCTAGAAGCGCTCTTCCTGAAGATGAGCGCGAGGTTCTCTTTAGCGTGTAATATATATTGAAACTGAATAATTAGTTAGCGCTAATTAGTTAACGTTGGGCAAAAATAAAGGGGGAATAATGATTTTTTGTTCTCAGTGTGGTACTCAACTAAGTGATGATTCATCTTTTTGTACTGCTTGCGGTGCAAAGGTTGTTCTTCCTATAGAGGATGGGCCTATAGATTTTGATATGCAAGATGCTGAGACCAATACAGATTCTGTTGAGTCTCAGGATAGTGATGGTATTACCGGCGGTTCTGAAAGTTTTTCAGGTGATGCCAGTGAGGCTGACAGAGCTGTTTCCTCTCTTGATCTCGATGACACACAGGCTATGCCAAGTGGAGTCGCAGATAGTGCAGTAACAGGTGCTTCTGCATTTGACGCGGATGCCACTCAGGTTTTAAATGATCAACCAGCTTACGATGGTTCAAGCGATCCAACTCGCATAATTTCTCCCGTTGATTATCAAGGCGATTCTGACTATACAAGGGTTTTGCCAAATCAAAACACTACTCAAAGAATTCCTGCCCAGACCAACATGCAAGATGTTTCTGGCACACCTTATGAACAGCAAACACAAAAGAAGGGTCCGTCTAAAAAGGCAATAATCATAACCGTTGTAGTTATTGTGGTTGTAGCTGCTTTAGGTGTTGGAGGCTTTTTTGCTTGGCGATATTTCGATGAGCAACAACAAATACAAGAAGAATATGATCTTGCACGTACCAGCATGGAAGTGATCGTTCCCATAACGGCTGAAGGGCTCGATACATCTACCGGTTCAAAGATTCCTATAAAAATTGTCGGCACAAATTTGGATGGGGAGGCTATTTCGCCAGATCTTTATTATGTCGATGAGGAAGGTAGCTCTTTGTATCTGCCAACTGGTGAATATGATTTGTATATTCCGGCATCACCAATTGCTTCTGATGGAACTATCTACGATGTAAGTGACCAAGAAGTGCATGTAAGTGTGGATACAGTTGAAGGATCATATTACTTTTATGGAACTTTTGTGCTTGAGCCAATTGAGGCTAGCGATGTGACTGATGAAGAGATCGAGCTAGCTTATGAGTACGCATTGTCTGGTGGCGTCGATTCTGAAGATCAGGCCAGCAATTTAAGAGCTGTTGCTCGAAATAGAGCAGAGATAGCACAAAGTTCCACTTCAAATAGTTCAAATTCGCTTCACATTACTGCAGATAGCTACGAGATCACATTCCCATCTTATTGGCGTGATAGGGTTGAGATTACAGTTTCTGGTGATGAAATCACTGTTGTGTCGGCTGAATATCCAACAAGGGCGATCTGTTCGGTTTATGTTGCAGATCTTGATGATCCAACCTTTACAATGGGAGATATTGGGAATTCAGTTGTTGGGACTTATCAGCTAAGTAATGGCTTATCAGTTGTTGTTTGGGTGGATAGATATGCCTATTTGATTCCTATGGCTCTCTATACAAATTCAACGGATTCAGAGCTGTACTTTACACGCGCAGAAGCTGATGAGTTAATCGACTTACAAACAGGCGGAGAGTATGACTATCAAGACATACTAGATCATTTTGATAGCGAAACTATGAGCGGAACACTTACATTTAGTGTCGATGATTATTTCGAATCAGCTATTTTGCCAAATATTACTGAGCGCTAAATAGCAGCAACAAAAGCTATAGGACAAAAGGGAGCCTAGGAAATAATTCGGGACTGATCTGCATCAATGCCCCAAAACCGAATACACTTTTTGTCTTATAAGCCGCGCATAATTCCGCATAAAACGGGAGGCCCAAAATGAAAGAGCGTCGAAACTTTTTTCGACGCTCTTGTGCATGCAGTTTGATAGTCTAGCGCAAGCTTAAGTGAGGGAAACGTGAGCTGCACCCTCGCCAGACTCAGCCTCTTCTTCACTGCGCCAGCCGCTTCCGGTAGCTGCGTATTCGTTACCACTGCGCTTTGCTGTTTGATAGCCACGCATTGGCTTGCCCATAAATCCATCGTCCTCGTCGATGTAGTAGAGTCCAATGGCACCAAGCTCACGCTCGGTCATTCCGACAATCTCTTCAATCTCTTCAAGAGACTTGCCCTCTGAGACAAAACCGTTGAGATATTCGACCTGGGCATTCATTTCTAGATTTTCAAATTCACTTCTGTCCATGGTGTCTCTCCTTTGCTTCAAAGTACCGCTTCGTTTTCAAGGCCTGGCCAAAAAACGAAACGGTTTAAACCTTTGAAATAAAAACAGCCTACAACTTGAAGAGTACCGCAGGACGAGGCCATTCGACAAGTTTTTGTGCGAGTTCGTCGATAGGTCCGTAGGTGAGCGAGCCTGATTCCTCTACCTGAACGGCTAGTGGGGTGCCACCATTGCCTCCATCAGCCCACATCTTAGAGAAAAGAGATGTGGGAACAGGAATGTAGAACCACTCCCAATCTTCACCATCGTTACCCTCGCCAATCTTGAAGGGTCCGACCTGAACTTCCTTGATGCCGTATTGATCGACCGCAAGTCCCATCTCTTCCTTGCAAGCAATCTCAGCAGAGTGATTGCCAGAAAAGTACTTGTAGTCAACTAGTAGGCCGTATTGCTTCTTGTCAGCCATTTCGTGTCTCTCCCTTTCTCTTAATCCTGGTCGAGGCTCTTGACGCGTCTGACATTACACATGATGCCCTTGTATGGCGCGCCGAATCCTAGAACACCTACATTGAAGTGAGGGATTAGGGAGTTAACGTTTGACTTCCAAACACCAAACAAGTTTGGCTCCTCGCCATCTTGCTCTGGGAACCACCAACCATGGGTGCAATGTACAACACCCTTATGAACGGTTGGAGTTATGCGAGCCTTTAGGCGTGCCTCACCAAACATGTTGTAAACCTCAACCCAGTCACCTTCGGTGATGTTATATGCGTCAGCGTCCTCTGGATGTAGCTCGATGACAGGCCACGGATCGATTGCGCGAAGCGAAGGAACTTGACGATGCTCAGAGTGGAATGAGGTGTAAGTACGAGAGCCAGTGGTCATGATCAAAGGATAGGTATCTGCATCCTCTGGACGACTGTATGGACTGAAGTTTGGCTCCTCGTAATATGGCAAAGCATCCTCGCCCCATGCACGATATAGAGTCGACTTCATCTCGACCTTACCAGTAACGGTGTTAAATCCTGGCTCTCCGTCGAAGCGGAGCATGCCCTTTTCATACTTCTTGTAGGTATAGCCTGGTTGATAAAAGCCTGATTCACGCAGATCATTAAATGTCATACCAAGCTCTTTAAGCTGATCATCAAAGAATGACTCTGCATCCTTCCATGGCCACCAATCAGGATTTAGACGGTTTCCGATAGCAATGCAGACCTCGATGTCGCTCTTGCACTCGCCAACCTCTAGAGCCTTATTCATTGGGCCCATAAATACGGTATTACGTCCGTAGTGAGTAATGACGATTCCATCATGCTCAGCCCAAGTGCTAAGTGGCAAGAAGAGGTCGCCACAAGCCATAGCAGTTGGGTTCATGAATAGATCCTGAACTACTACAAACTCGAGCTTAAGAAGTGCATCATGCCATCTCTTTGGCTGTGCAGAGCAGGTTGGTGTAAGTAGATTAGAACTGTTGAACCAGCCCATGTGGAGCTCATATGGCTCACCAGTCTCTAAAGTATCAAGAGTTGCGTCTGGGTGAGTAGTCGCCATACCAGTAGATAGTCCTGGCCATGCTTCAGCACCAATACGCTTTGCCCATACTTCGTCAGATAGATATGAGCGTTGCTCCATACGCCACTTACCAAGAAGTGCAGCTGGAGGTCCAAGTGTAATTCCACCTGGGGTGTCGATAGAGCCGCACATTGCGCAGAGGGCCAAGAATGCCTGTCCAAGCTGAACACCATTCTTGTTCTGGTCAAATGCGAGACCCCATGCCCAAGAAATTGGACGGCAAGTTCCAAGGATGTTTGCGACCTTTATGATGGTCTCTTCAGGAACCCATGTGATCTCAGAAACCTTATCGACTGGATACTCAGCAGCGCGCTTCCTTAGCTGCTCAGCGCCAAAGCACCAGTTCTCAACGAACTCGTGGTCATAGGTATCATTTTCAAAAAGAAGATTGATAATACCGAGTGCAAATGCAGTATCGGTTTGTGGGCGAAGCTGAACATTGATATTTCCATCGATACATCCAATCCAGGTGATGCGTGGGTCGACAGAGATAATCTTTGAGCCGCGCTTCATCATGTCAACGAGAGCATGTCCAAATAGACCGTCACCGTTGGAAGGTAGTGGGTTCTTACCCCATAAGACGATGTACTCTGGCAAGACAAAGTCAGGGTCATCGAATCTTTGGGGGAAGTATCCGGCGTAGTCCATCTCAGGATAGCCGGCTCCTAGGATGTAGTCGGTAACAGAACAACGTGGTCCGTAGCAAGACCAACCGGACTGTCCATAGCAAACATTAGGGGTTCCAATTGCAGAGAATCCCAATGCGTAATAGTAGATACAAGCTTCACGACCAGTACCACCAAAGACAACGATCGACTCAGGACCATACTTCTCCTTCATCTCGTTGATCTTGTCGCAGCACATGTCAATTGCCTCGTCCCAGGTGATGCGCTCCCACTTATCCTTGCCTCGATCCTTAGGATCGCGCTTCATCGGGTAGATGATGCGGTCTGGTGAGTAGGTGTACTCACGCAATGCAAGGTTCATAGCGTTAACGCGTCCATTGGTGATTGGGTTGTCATCATCACCCTCGACGCGAATGAGCTCGCCATCCTTGGTAACGACCTTAACGCCGTATCCAACCGGGTGGCTTCCTGGAGGAGACCATGTGTTGCTTCGGGTGACGACTGTGCCGTCTTCCCTTACTTCTCTCCATTCTTTACCGTATGCCATCATTCCCTCTTTCTTTGGTCTAAGAAAACTTGGGTTGCGTGCTCTTAATCTCACACCCTCACACAAATACAAAAATTACTAAATCGAAAACTCTGATCAGCAAGTGTTGCACTAAACACAATATCTTTGGATTTGTACGTTTTGGTTGGTGACAAGTCACGCATTCTCAGCATAAGTATAAGGCCAAAAAAGATTACGACTATTGGCATATTCTCTAAGTTCCTGGGGTGTTTTTGGCAGCACTGACGAATACAGCAAATGGCGGATTATCTCAATAAACGTGCAAGTTTGTTATGTCAGATTGCAAAACCGCTTAAAAATACCGTTTTTTACAATCTTTTTTTGTCTGAAAGGGTGTTGAGGGAATCTGTATGCCAATTTAAAAAAATATGGCAAAATAATTTCCGAATTTTTGTAGGAGCTGTATTCAAGATGACAAATACTAAAGGAAAGTGGAGGCCGAGGCCATGAGTCGTGACATTCATGACGACGCTTTGAACCAAGATTCAGTTGAAGAATCTCCTACATTTGAAGTCGTTTCGGCTAGTGCAATTAATCCAATTACCAAGAGGCGTTTTCATAAAAATATCGCAATAGTTTGTCTTGTGACTTTGATGATTGTCGCAATTGTTGGTGCGTTTTATATCTTTCAAGCCATGACCTCACCCTATAAAATCGACGCTATAAATTTTACCGATAGCGCTGTTAGGCAAGCGGTCAGAATTGCAGATGTAGATAATGATGGCTGGATAACAAGAGATGAGGCAGCTAATCTCGTTGAGCTTGAGATCAATAACGCAAAAAGTGTTACTGAGCTAAAGATATTTCCTAATCTTGCAACACTAACCCTTAGTGGTTCGGCGCTTGAAAATGTCGATGTATCGTCTATGGGATCGCTAAATACTTTAACCATCACCGACAGCTCTATTTCGACCTTAGATTTGAGCGGTTTAGAATCACTTGAGACCTTGGACTTGACCGGCTCTCAGGTTGAGACGCTTGATATTTCACCATGTAAAAATATAAAGAATCTTCTTTTAGACCAAACCCTGCTTACAACGGTTGATATATCTGCAAATACGCTTCTAGAAAACTTAAGTTGTGATGAGAGTTTGCAAGTTGTTGGTCTTGAATTCACGCAGCTTAGTGAGCAGTGGCTCATAACTCAATATGTCTGCAATGTGGGTGGCGATAGCAGTGGAAATTATGATTACACCTTGCAAACAGATATCACCTATGATGCATCGAATAAGATAACTGCTATTGCACTTAGTGGAGATGATATATATGGAAATGCAACCTATACGTATGACGAAGAGGGTAAGCTAGTATCGGCTGTTATTGCGAGTAGCGACGGATCGTCTTCTTGGAAATTAACCTATGATGAGCAAGGAAGGCTTACGCTAGCAGCTGATAGCGCTAATAGAGTTGACTATTCATATACCTATGACGAGCAAAATCGTGTGGCTGCATATACCATAACCTCGCAAGATAGTGAAGATTCAACTACGTATAGCTATGCATATGATGACAATGGTCTCGTAGTTCGTATTGAGTGCGATGATCCTATCAATTTGACCTACGATGAGGCAGGTCGTCTTGTGTCTTATGTCTCTGAAAGCGGGGATCGCTCTCATACAATCACATATGACGAAGCCGGCAGGTGTATCTCGATTGTAAGTGATATGGATGATTATGGGATCTTTACCGAAAACTTTACTTACGACGAAGATGGCAATCTAAATAATGCGACACGAACTGTTGAAAGATCGGCTCTCTATTATTTGCGCGATCTATGGCCTTTTAGCAGTGATGATGAGGCTTTTCCAGCGGTAACTTCTATGCAATTTAGCTACGATGAAAATCAAAATATTGTTAACGCGACGGCTTGGCTAGAAGATTTAACCTCAAATTATGCTGAGATCACTTATAAACGTGTATTTGTGGCAAAGGATAGCGTTTTAGAAGACGTTGGCTATGCAAATGGAGATCCAATCGACATCTGTTTTTTGCAAGATTGGAGATATATTCCATGGATTTTGTCAGATCCATTTAGCTCAAGTGATGGCATAAGAGATGTTGCGTTTGGCAATTCGTATGAACAGGTAACTAAGTTGTGAGACAAAAAAGTTTAGGCTCTGTTATATCCACGATGGGTTAACAGAAGCCAAAGTTTAAAGAATAAGGGGATAAAAAAAGATATGAAACTTGTGATCGCATCCGACATACATGGAGCAGCTCTAAGATGCAAGCAGTTGATGGATGCAATTGAAGAGATTCAACCAGACCGTGTCTTACTATTAGGTGATCTGCTCTATCACGGGCCAAGAAACGATCTACCAAACGACTACGCTCCAAAAAAAGTCATCGAGATGCTCAATTCTATCTCTAAGGAGATAATAGCTGTTAGAGGAAATTGCGAGGCCGAGGTTGATCAGATGGTACTCGACTTTCCATGCATGAGTGACTATATAATCTTGTTCGATGCTTCTAGACAGCTCTTTTGTACTCATGGACATATTTTTGCATCCGATAATTTACCGGCGGGTCTAACAGAAAATAGTCTCTTTATCCAAGGACATACGCATATTAAGTTCAACGGGTTTTGCCCAAAATCCGATACTGTAAGGCTTTTTAATCCAGGTAGTGTCGGAATTCCAAAAGATGGTTCAAATAGCTTTGGCATCTATTCCGACGGAAATTTCGAGCATGTCTTATTGCCTGCACAATGACCGTATGCACAATGACCGAATATATTCTTCATAAAAATGGAGCCTTTCGTTCAGCGTGTTAAAAACGCATTTCACCAATCCCGTACGACTTATATCAATGAGTTCTGGTACTCTAATCGCTAGCACTCTTCTTAGTAGAGCGGATAAAGCGGATATTTTGCATATAAGGAGCTGTAGATGTTTGTTGTCATAAAGCGCTCTAAAACCACCAAGCGTGAGCTTGTCTATATTGTCGAGAGCTATCGCGATGAAAATCAAAAAATTAGGCAACGCATAGTCAAAAAATGTGGTGAGTTATCTGAGCTTGTGGCTCAAGATCCCGATGCGATTGAAAAGCTAAAGGAAGAGGCCAAGCGCATGACTGGCGAGTCTTTGTCTAAAAAATGTGAGCTAACGATAAATTTTAATCTTCCAAATTCAAAGACATCAACCGTAGTCAATTACGGCTATTTCTTTATCGAAGCTCTATTTGACTCTCTTAAGATCGAGCCTTTTTTAGAGCGAAAGATCGGCGATTCGCAAAAGGTAAAGAAGATCGTTGCTGCGCTTAAGTACTACTCAATTAGAGAGTTTTTTGTTTCACTACCTATGTCAAAGGCGTCTAACATTCCAGATCCAGTATTTGAAAATCCGGATTTTGAGCCAACACCAAGCCTTGAGACTATTAGTTTGTTAAATGATATTCAGCCCGATTTACAAAGGCATATCTATCGTATTGCAAACAAAGGATACGAGTGCGATGACAAGGTTGCTTCCCTTGATATAACTAGCTACTACTTTAATGCTGATACTAAGAAAAACGTTTCAAGTGAACGTTTTTCTAACGGTGTCGATTCGATGATATTGGTGCAAGTTGGATTTTTATTCGACCGTTTTAGAAATCCAATCGCTTGCGTTGTATTTCCTCAAGGACAATCAAACGTAGATACGTTTTTAGACGAGATCAACAAACTAAAGAAAAAGCACTCTCTGAAAAAGATCGTTATCACAGCTGATCGTGGGTTTAGTTCAAATCATGCACTTGCTACTCTTTATGAATCTGGCAATGGATATGTCGTCGGACGCAACGTCAAGGGTTCGAGAGCTTCTATTCAAGAGATTATTCTTGATGAGAAGGGATATAAGTGGAACAAGGCCGGCACGTTTAAGTACAAGACTTTTCAAGCAGATCATACAGTTGGAGATACCTCAATTCCAGAAAAAGCTATTGTGATGTGGACCTCGCATAACGCTGCAAAGATGAAACAGCGCAGAGATACCTCGATCATCGACTTTTTGTCCAACCAGGAGAGTTATGGCTTTGATACTTCCTCCGATATCGAGCGATACATTAGTGTTCACGATACAACGGAGATTCCAGATGAAGCCCCAATCGAACAGAACTTCTTTACCTTTGATGCAGAATCTTATCAGCGTGATCTTGCACTAGATGGTTACTATGCTCTTGTTACGACCGAGCTTGATATTCCAGATTCGGTAATTATCAAACGCTACCATGAGCTACAAAAAATTGTCAGGACTTTCTCTGTTCCAGATCCAGATATAGAGGGTATGCCAGAGTCGCTTTGGACATATAAAGATGTTCAGGCATATTTCTTAGTTTCTTACATATCTATGGTATTGGAGTGTAAGCTCGAAAGAATGCTCGATAAAAAGTGTTCAATTGCTGATATCAAGGCCGCGCTAACTGGTGCATCGTGTAAAAACATTGGGCAAGATATCTACAACATTAGCTATCAGCCTCCTATCTTTAAGGAGATTGAGCGGGCCTTTGGGGTTAACCTAGATAAGACTTATGCAACATTGGAGATGATAAGAAAATACCGTAGAGACATTTGCAATGGTGTGTGAGTCATACTTTTCAGTATCAAAGTGCGTGTGTTGGTGTATATTGACTTAAGTTTATCCGTAGTCTAAAAATAGGTCACAATGGTGGCAAAGAGAAGTTAAGGAAAGTTGGTTAAAGTTGAATACTAAAACCGAGCGTTTAGAGGACAACAAGGTTAAGTTTGAAATAACAATAGATGCTAAGACTGTCGATGAGGCTATCGATGCTGTTTACAAGCAAGTTAATAAAAATACTCGCATTCCCGGTTTTAGAAAAGGCAAGGCTCCAAAGACCGTTCTAGAACACAATTTTGGGGCTGAGTATTTCACCTCTATGGCGACGGCGAATCTTATCGAGGAGTATTCTCCTGCAGCGGTTGATGATGCAGATTTTATCGCTCTTCGTGATTATGAATATGATACAGATGACGCTATTGTTGAGAATGGCAAGGATTACACTTACTCATTCACAATTGTTATTAAGCCAGAGCTTTCTTTGAGTTCGATAGACCCAGTTGAGGTTGAACTTCCTTCTCCTGTTGCAACTGATGAGGAGATTGACGCACAGATCGATCTTTTGCGCAGTTACTATATCGACCTTGAGAGCGTTGATGATAGACCAGTTCAAGAGGATGATATCGTCTCTTATTCGCGCACCTGCGAGATCAATGGCAAAGAGATTGAGGAGGGCAAGGAAGAGAAGACAACTCATGTTATTGCAACTGGCGAGAACATGACCGATCTTGACAAGGCGCTAGTTGGAACCAAGATAGCGCAGACCACAACGGTTGATCTTCCAAGCTCGGAACTTGGACTCGAGCAGGAATATCCACTAGTGCAGATCACCTGCAAGCTCACAGTTCTTGAGATAACCGAAAAGAAGATGCCTGAGCTTACAGATGAGTGGGTCAAGAACACAAGTGATGCAGAGGATGTCGCAGGGCTTCGTAAGCAGGTTGGCGAGAGCATTGCCGCTGAGAAGGAGTCGAGGATCGATCGTAATAAGTCGATCGAATGTTTAGAGGTTTTAGCTGAGCGTCTTGAGGGAGAGCCAACTGAAGAGGTTATCCGAGAGTGCCAGAATAAAGCATTGCGCAATCTCTATGCAAACTTAGAAGCACAAGGAATTACTCTCGATCAATATCTGATGTTTACCGGTCATAAGGCCGAGGACTTTATGAAGGATATAGAGGAGCAGGGCAAGATGCTAGCAAAGCAGGACATGGCTTTAGATGCACTTGCTAAGGCTCTTGGTTGTGATGTGACTGAAGAGGATATAGATACAGCTTTTAAAGAGTCTAATCTTGATGATCCAGCTGCTACTCGCAAGCAGTGGGAACAAGAACATAGAATGGCAACTTTGCGCGAGGAGATTCGCCGCGATAAAGCAGCTAAGTGGCTCTATGAGAACGCAAAGGTAACCTTTGTAGATCCAAACAAGTCTACTGAAAAAGATAAAGAGGCTGGTAAGGATAAGGCCGACGAGAAAGCCGATAAGGATAAGACTAAAGAGAAGAGCAAAAAGAAGGCCGACGACAAAGACGAAAAGAAGGCTGAAGAGAAGAAATCTTCTACTAAGAAGTCTACAAGTGCTAAGAAGAGCTCCACAAAAGATGAAACTTCTAAGAGCACCAAGAGCACAAAGAGCACCACAAAGAAGAGTTCTGAGAAGTCTGATGAGAAAAAGACATCTAAGGCTGCTAAATCTACAAAGGCAAAGAAAGAAGAGTCTGAAGAAGAGTAAGCGTTGAAATAGCATCGAGCGTAAATGATTAGTAGGTTTTAAAGGGAGATGAATTAGAAATGATAGATTACAGGAGTCGCGATGCACTAATCCCCTATGTTATTGAGGAGTCACCCAGAGGCGAGCGTAGCTTCGACATCTATTCACGACTACTAAACGAAAGAATCGTCTTTTTGGGTGAGGCGATCGATGATCATGTTGCAAATTCTGTTGTAGCTCAGCTTTTGCACCTAGAAAGCGTCAACAGCGATAAGGATATTTCTCTTTATATCAATTCGCCTGGTGGAGTTATTACATCGGGTCTTGCAATCTATGACACTATGCAATTTATTAAGCCAGATGTCTCTACAATCTGCATTGGTCAATGCGCATCTATGGCATCGGTTTTGCTCGCTGCTGGAGCTAAGGGTAAAAGATATGCTCTTCCAAATTCCAGAGTTATGATCCATCAGCCAAGTGGTGGAGCTCAAGGACAGCAGACCGAGATCGAGATTGCAGCACGCGAGATCTTGTATGTTCGTGAGCGCATGAATGGGATATTGGCAAAGCATACAGGCCAATCTATCGAGAAGATCCAGGCAGACACTGAGCGTGATAACTTTATGTCTGCGCAAGAAGCTATGGAATATGGTCTTGTTGATAAGGTTATCGAGACCAATAGTGAAACTGCAGAATAAAGATTTTTTAGTTTTGTTTTTGTAGTAATTGCTCAAGCCTTTTTGTGGTAATTTTGAGAGACCACAGAAGGCTTGATGCTTATGAAGGCGGGATTTAAATATGTCCGATGACCATACTGAATATCCAGGCGATAACAATGGAAATTCGTTTGATTCATCCTCTGGCCGCGGCAATAAAAGTAGTTTTCAAGGTAGCCATGGTTCTAAAAATGGATCGAACGAAGACATATTAAGATGCGCATTTTGCGGTAGATCTCGTGATGAGGTGTATCAGCTCGTCGGTAATCAGAACTTGTTGATTTGTGACGATTGCTTAAGGCTTTGCCTCGATATGGTGGACTATGGCTATAGTGTTCCGCCAGGTTTCGATCATATTGAGGACACAGATCCAAATACGGGTCTAGATTCACTTCGTCAGGCAAGTGCTAAACAAAGACTTTTTTCTCTCGATAAGAGGGCACAAAGATGGCAATTTTCAGAGGATGTATACCAAGAACAGCACTTGTCCGACCAGATGGCTCAAGAAGTTTCCAATGACAATTATGATGAGGGTAATTTCGGGCTTATTCAGGGTGAGATTTTGCAAAATCTACCTACGCCGCAGCAGCTCTATGATGAGCTTTCTCGCTACGTTATTGGACAGGAGTCTGCAAAGCGTACGCTTTCTGTTGCAGTCTATAACCACTACAAGCGTATTGGCATGGAAGATCAAAACCAAACCGATGTTGAGCTAGCAAAGAGTAATATCTTGCTTTTAGGGCCAACTGGATGTGGTAAGACTCTTCTTGCACAAACTCTTGCAAAGATTTTGAAAGTTCCATTTGCAATCGCTGATGCAACTGCTCTAACAGAGGCTGGATATGTTGGTGAGGATGTTGAGAGCATTCTGCTTAAGCTCATTACAGCAGCAGATTTTGATATTGACCGTGCACAAATCGGAATTATTTATATCGATGAGATCGATAAGATTGCAAAGAAATCGGAAAATGTATCGATTACTCGTGATGTTTCTGGTGAGGGCGTACAACAGGCACTGCTTAAGATTGTTGAGGGAACAGAGGCTAGCGTCCCTCCTCAGGGTGGAAGAAAACATCCGCGTCAAGAGCTGATTCACATCGATACAACTAATATCCTATTTATTTTGGGTGGAGCTTTTGTTGGCCTTGAAAAAATTATTGCTGACAGAATTGGCAAGGGCTCCATTGGATTTACTGTAGAGGAAAAATCTACGAGTATCGAGGAAAATGCTGAGCTTTTAAAGGAAGTTTTGCCAGAGGATCTACAGCGTTATGGCATGATTCCTGAGTTTGTTGGGCGTATTCCTGTGATTTGCCCGATTGAAGAGCTTTCTGAGGATGGCTTGGTAAGGATCTTAACTGAACCAAAAAATGCCTTAGTTAAGCAGTATAAGCGCTTATTTAAATTTGATGGTGTCGAGCTTATTTTCACAGATGAGGCTTTGCATGAGATTGCTCATGAGGCAATGACGCACGGTATTGGAGCTAGAGGCTTAAGATCAATTTGTGAGCGAGTATTGTTAGATACAATGTTTGATCTTCCGGGACGCGATGACGTAAAAGAAGTGATTGTGACACCGGAAGCTGTGCGAGGTGAGATTCCTCCAACTATTGTTGTTAAGCCACCGATGGTTATATCTGATGCAGATGCAACTGGAGAGCTTGGCGTTATAGAAGATGATATTGGGCCTACTATGCCACAAATTCCTGAGATCAGCGCCTAAGCAAAACGAAGTAGCACTATTGCAACCACAGCGACTCAAACGAAGTTTTGTATGACAGCTTGGAAGCAAAGAGCGAATAGACCGCTCAAAAACCAGTAAGACAATAATAGGGAAATGTAATAAAGCGCAATTGCGCGATTAAAACATAACTATTTGAAGCGAGCGAAAATGATGAGTAGCGAAAACAATAGCGAATCTTGTGCATCTTTTGAAACGGAGATGCCAAAGACATATGAGCCATCAGAAATTGAGGGAAGACTATTTAATTTTTGGAATGATGGCGGATTTTTTTCACGCGATGCTGCAGGTTATGCAGACAATTTGAAGTCACCATTTACAATCGTTATTCCTCCTCCAAATGTAACTGGGCAACTACATATGGGTCATGCATTAAATGACACGATTCAAGATACGCTAATCCGTAAAGCTCGTATGCAAGGACATCCAACTAGGTGGATTGTTGGAACAGATCATGCTGGAATTGCTACTCAAAATAAGGTTGAGCAAAAACTAGCTAAAGAGGGGCTAACTCGCTTTGATGTAGGCCGTGAAGAATTTGTTAATAAGTGTTGGGAATGGCGTGATGAGTATGGTTCAACCATCATTGAGCAGCTAAAAGGCATGGGTTGTTCATGTGACTATGACAATGAGCGCTTTACGATGGACGATGACTATGCTCAAGCTGTTCGTCAAGTTTTTTGTGATTGGTTTGACAAGGAGCTTATCTATAAGGGCAATAGGATTATCAACTGGTGTCCACGCTGTACTACTGCTTTGGCCGATGATGAAGTTGAGCACGCAGATGAGAGGGGCTCACTTTGGCACATTCGCTATCCGCTAGCTAGGCCAGTGGATGGAATTGAGTATCTGGTTGTTGCAACCACACGTCCAGAGACGATGCTTGGTGATACCGGAGTTGCAATTCATCCAGATGATGAGCGCTATAAAGCTCTTGTTGGTCAAAGTGTAATTTTGCCTCTTGTCGGACGTGAGATCCCTATCTTTGCCGATGACTATGTAGATCCAAGTTTTGGTACAGGCTGCGTTAAGGTAACTCCTGCACACGATCCGAATGACTTCGATATGGGTCAACGCCATAATCTAGAGCAGATCAATATTCTTACTCCAGATGCTCATATCAACGAACTCGGTGGTAAGTATGCTGGTATGGATCGCTATGAGGCTAGGGAAGCAATCGTTGCCGACCTTGAATCTCAAGGTTTATTGGAGCGCGTTGAGGATCTTGATCATGCGGTTGGACATTGCTATAGGTGTGACACTGTTATTGAGCCATGGCTATCTGACCAATGGTTTGTCTCGATGAAAAAACTAGCTAAGCCCGCTATCGATGCTGTCCGTGATGGACGTGTTAAATTCTCGCCTAAGCGCTGGGAAAATGTCTACTTCCAATGGATGGAAAATATCAGAGATTGGTGTATTTCTCGTCAGCTTTGGTGGGGTCATCGTATTCCAGTCTTTTATTGCGATGAATGTTTCTGGATGGGAGCTTGCAGGGAAGATATTGATATCTGTCCTGAATGTGGTGCGCATGTTCGTCAAGACGAAGATGTTTTGGATACATGGTTTTCATCGCAACTCTGGCCATTTGCAACATATGGATGGCCAGGTGAGTGGTCAGAGCCTAAGGATACCTACTATCCAACCCAAGTTTTATCCACCGCACGTGACATTATCTTCTTGTGGGTTGCGCGAATGATTATGTCTTCGATGGACTGTCTTGATGGTCAAGTTCCATTCCACGACGTGATTATTCACCCAACTGTCTTGGATAAGTTTGGACGCCGTATGTCAAAGTCTTTGGGCAATGGCGTCGATCCTTTAGAACTCATCGACAAATTTGGTGCGGATGGAATGCGCTTTGGTCTTCTTTTGCAGGTCACAGGCTCACAAGATATGAAATTTGATGAAGAGAAGCTTCGTTCTAGCAGGAACTTTGCAACTAAGATCTGGAATGCATCGCGCTTTGTTTTGATGAATATGCAGGGCTATACTCCAGGTGAGCCTATTGCAAAGACGGATGCTGACAGGTGGATTTTGTCGAGGCTTGCAGACCTGATTACTGAGATTGATAACGACCGAGATGGTTTCGACTTCGGTGCAATCGCTCGTATGATTCATGACTTTTTTTGGAATGAATTTTGCGATTGGTATGTTGAATTCTCAAAGTCGCAGCTTAACTCTGACGATGCTGAACTAAGACTTTCGACCCAGCGCAACTTGGTATTTGTGCTCGATCAGGCTCTTAGGCTTTTGCATCCAATGATGCCATTTATTACCGAGGAGATTTGGCAAAAGCTTCCAATCAAGCATGAAACACCCTCTATCATGGTTGCAAAGTGGCCTGATTATAAGGAACTTTCGCGCTTTGTTGACAAAGATGCCGAGCGCTCTATTGACTTTGCTATGCAAATAATCTCTGTAGTTCGATCTACGAGGGCGCGCTATAAGATTGCAAATAAGAATGTTTTGGATGTCTACGTTAAGACAGACGATCAAGGCTGTGCGACTATCGAGCGTCAAAGCACACTTGTCAAATCGATGGCAAATGTTTCTAAGCTAGAATTCGCAACAGATATCGTTAAGCCTAAGGGATCTTCTGCTACTGTTACTGCTGATCTTGAGATATATGTTGATCTCGAAGGCTTAGTCGATTTTGAAGCCGAACGTCAAAGACTTTCCAAGGAGCTTTCTAAACTGCAGGCTGACCTGTCCAAGCTAAACAAGAAGCTTTCTAACGAGGGATTTTTGTCTAAAGCTGCTCCTGAGATTGTCGAGAAAACTAGAAACGATGTTGCAGAAATTGCCGGCTCAATCAGCAAGATTCAATCGCAGCTCGATGAGCTCGAATAGGTATCAAAACTAATACGAGGACAAGATGTCTATAACTAATGATATCTCTGAGATTGAGAAATCTTATGAGAGCGCCCTAGCAATACTCGATGAGGCTTTGACTTTTGGAATTCACCCATCACTTGATGGTATTGCTTGCTTAATGGAGCGAATGGGCGAGCCTTGTAAAGATTATCATTGCTTACATGTAGCAGGTACAAATGGTAAAACCTCCACGGTGCGACTCTGTGCTGCTATTTTGGTTGCTCATGGGTTAAAAACTGGGCTCTATACGAGTCCGCATCTGGTGGAATACCCAGAGCGTATTGAGATCGACGGTAAGGTTATAGACCATGATCTTTTTGCTCAAGCAGTGCTTTTGGCTAAAGGTGCTGCTGATTCTTTAGAAGATATTGAAATCACGGAGTTTGAACTTATTACCGCCGCAGCTTTTTGGGCTTTTTCTGCCCAAAAGGTCGATGTTGCAGTTTTGGAATGCGGTATGGGCGGTCGATGGGATTCAACCAATATCGTCGATAGCGATGTTGCGGTGATTACAGGAATTGGCCTAGATCATCTTGGAATTTTGGGCAACACTGTTGAAGAGATTGCAGCAGAGAAAGCGGCCATCATAAAAGAGGGCAATACTAGGGTGGTTTTGGGTCCTGGAACTGCTGCAACTATCGATGTCTTTATGAATAGGTGTCAAGAACTTGGATTAAAACCTTGGCTTGTGAGAAGCGAGTCCGCAATTGACGCTGAAAATGCTGCTGGCCAAGCAATCTATAAGGCTGGATACACAGACGAACCAGGCGAAATTTTCGTCGATATCATAGGTGTCTATGGAGTCTATTCAGGGATTAAGATGCACTCTGCGCTCTATCAAGCGCAAAATATCGCTACAGCGATTGTGTCTTGCGAACTTTACTTAGGGCATGCTTTGGACTTGGAAGCAACACGTAAAGCTATTGAAAACTTTGCTGTTCCTGGACGTTTTGAAACCCTAAGCAAGGACCCGCTTTTGATAGTTGATGCAGCCCATAATCCACAGTCGGCAATAAATTTGGCTACAGCTTGTGCAAAGAGGTTTCCACAGGGCGGTTTTCAGCTACTCTTGGCCGTTCTTTCTGACAAGGATGCTCGTGGAATAATCGAGGCTTTAGCTGGGCTAACACCAGACATCGCTGTTACTCAGACCTCTTCTCCAAGAGCAATTGAGTATAAGCAGCTCGCAGAAATGGTCGAAGAGATGACTGGTACAGCGCCTGAAATTTTTGAAAATCCAGAAGTTGCTTTGGAAGAACTTTTAAGCAGGGGAGTGCCTGTAGTAGCATCGGGCTCAATCACTTTAGCCGGTGAGGTTAAAGGGATTTGGCGAGGCAAATATGCCCTTCAAGGTCGCAACTTTTAAAAAGTTTTGCTTAAAAGAGCTGTAGTATGTTAATCTACCAAACGCACGTTTTCTAAACGGGGTTTATCTCATATGTGGGCGATTGGCGCAGCGGTAGCGCAGGTGCTTTACACGCACAAGGTCAGCGGTTCAAATCCGTTATCGCCCACCATCGATTTGTCTAAGTCAGATTCTTTAAGACCTTTTTATCCGTCAGTATCGTTGTTTTCTTAATAAGCTATAAAATTGAGATATTGATATTGTTTCTATTAAATCCGTGATTTTTTAGGTGAACTAGATGCTTTTAGGAGACAAAATGGATAAGCCAATCTTGTATTATTGGGCTCCATGCGAGACGTGCGCAGTTACTGTTTCGTTTGCCAATGAGCATAATATTGAGCTTGATAAGCGCGATGTTGAGCAGGTTGAACCCTATGAGGAGCTTTTAGGTCTTGGCGGAAATGCAGATTTAATCCCATATCTTTACGCAGAAGGCCAGCTTATTAACGGCAATGACGATATCATTGCTTATTTAGCAAAGAGATATCTTTCTTAAAAAGGAAACTTTTCAACCCCCACCCACTGAGAGGCGCTGTGTTTTGGAAAAGTTTGGTCTTTCCTAAAAAAAGCGGGCTAATGGAAAAGTGTTGCTAGTTTAAATCCAAAAGGTGGGAATATATAGAGCGTACACGCGTGTACGCGTGTACGCAAAAACCACATACATACTTATATCCTAGGCCTATAGCCTAAAATCCTAGGCTTGTATCCTAAACAATATCCAAGTTAGGCAACGATTGTTAGTCCACCATCGAATGGGAAGTTGACGCCACGGATGAATGTTCCTGCTGGGCTTGATAGATAGACGCAGAACGCTCCGACTTCGATTGGCTCACCAAAGCGATGCGCTGGCATAACATCGTAAACTCTAGAGATCGCCTCTTCTGGTAAGTCGTTGTCGAGCTCAGAGTGGATTGGACCAGGCTGCACCGACAAGACTCTGATGTTTGAATCGCCAAGAACGATTGCAAGGTAACGGCTAAAGATATCGACTCCAGCCTTTGCAACGTTATAAGGTGCAAGGTGCTGTCCATCAGAGACTGCAACTCTAACTCCACCGATGGAGGAGATATTTATGATAGTTCCTCCAGTGCCATGTTCAACCATCTTTGGAGCAAATTCATAGACCATATAGGCTACACCGTGAAGGTCGGTGTTGATAACTCTATGCCACTCGTCAAGACCCTGTTCAGACAAAAATGGTGCTGTGCATCCAACGCCAGCATTGTTAATCAAAACATCTAGGTGGTCGTAGTTTTCAAAAAATGCTTCTCTTGCTTTTATAACGGAATCGTGATCCGAAACATCACACTTGATATACATGTGCTTTCCAGGACCTGCTTCTTTTAGCTCCTCTACAGCCTTGCTACCCTTTGCTTCGTTACGATTCATAACGATTACATTGGCACCAGACTCAGCAAATGCTTGAGCTATTCCACGGCCAATTCCGCCAGCTCCACCAGTAACGATTACGTTATACCCCTCAACGCTATAAGCGCCATCCATCGAGGTAACAGGCTTAGAAATAATGTAGTCTGCCATCTTTGTTCTCCCGGTATCTCAACAGTTTTTCTAGCTAATCTATCTTTTTGGTCTCTAACATCTGTGGCTGAATTCTTACTAAGCTATCCGATATATGATATGCGCTTTAAAAATTCAGCCACGATATCTCAATTACTTTATCCGATACAAAGCTGTCCGCCGTCAAATGGGATATTTGCTCCACGTAGGAACACAGCAGCTGGGCTTGCTAGATAGACACAGAACGCTCCAACTTCGATTGGCTCACCAAAGCGATGCGCTGGCATGTCGCGCTCAAATGAGATCTTTGCGGCCTCTGGGAGATCCTTGTCGAGCTCGGAGTGGATTGGGCCAGGCTGAATCGAAACAACGCGGATGTTGTAATCTCCAAGTACGATTGCTAGGTAACGAGTGAAAATGTCGACGCCAGCCTTGGAGGCATTGTATGGAGCGTTGTGCTGCTCGTTAGAAACAGGAGTTGCAACTCCACCGATGGAGGAGATGTTGATGATGGTTCCGCCTCTTCTAGCCTCAATCATCTTTGGCGAGAACTCGTAGGCCATGTTTGCAACACCGTGTAGGTTGGTGTTGATGATGCGATGCCACTCAGAAAGTCCAACTTCAGAGAGGAATGGAGGCTTAGTTCCAACTCCAGCGTTGTTGACGAGAACGTCTAGATAATCGTAGAGCTCAAAATACTTATCTCTTGCAGCAACAACAGAATCGTGATCTGAGATATCACATTGAATGTAGGAATGATTACCAGGGCCAGCCTCTTTAAGCTCTTCAACAGCCTTTAGACCCTTGGACTCGGTGCGGCACATTACGACAACATTGGCGCCACACTCAGCAAATGCTTGAGCGATTCCACGGCCAATTCCGCCGCCTCCACCTGTTACGATGACATTTAGTCCCTCGACAGAAAAGGCACCTTCCATAGAGGTAATAGGCTTTGAGGTAATATAGTTCGGGTCTAGCATTTTGCTTTCCTTTCTTTTTTCGCCTTTCATTCAGGTTTATCTTTTATCTAGGTTTTTACCCAGACAAATTCCCAAATTACTCTAGATCGTTAGTCCAGATCGCGGCACAGCCAATAGGCCTCGTTGATCGAATCTCCAATGACACCAATCTTTTTTGCATCTCCGATAGTATATGTTGCTGGACAGACGCTGGATAGTTCAGCTATCTTCTCAGCGTTTGGCTTAATTCCAAATGCTGTAACAACGGTATCTGCATCGATCTTGATCTCCTTGCCAGAAGCATCCTTTACAATGATGCCGTCAGCAGTGATCTCTTGAACAGCGCAATTACCCATTAACTTAACGTTGTTTTCAGCAAGCTTTTGCGTTAAAACTGGCTTCATAAAAAATGTAAGATCCTTGTAGAAGTCCTCTTCGTCGATCATATCTACTAAGGTGACATCCTTGTGCTGCATCGCTAGCTCAAGTGCACACTCTGCGCCAGATAGACCAGCACCGCAAACAACAACCTTCTCTCCTGTAATGGCCTCGCCACGATCAACAGAGACAACATCGGCAACATTTTTGCCATCGATTCCTGGAATCGCAGGGGTGATCAATTCAGCACCAATTGCCAAGATTACAACGTCTGGAGCTTCTGCTTTGATATCTTGCGGCGTAGCCTCTTTACCTAAAACGATTTTGGCACCGCACTCCATAGTCTTTCTGACAGCCCACTTGTAATAACGCCTGAATCCATCCTTGAAAATCAGAGCCGATGCTTCTGGTAGACGTCCGCCAAGTTTCTCGTCCTTTTCGTACAAAACAACGTCAAATCCACGGTCGGTCAAGACCCTAGTAGCTTCCATTCCGCCAGGTCCACCACCAATGACCATCGCCTTTTTCTTCTTTGAAATTGGAATGAGTTTAGTACCACGATATTCCCAGCCCATAATCGGATTGACTGCGCAACCTTCAAGGTGAGCTGTTGCTTCAACGTCCTTTAAGCACCATAGACATCTCATGCAAGGAGTGATGTCATCCTCCTCACCACGAAAGCCCTTGTTGACATAGTCACTATCGGCCATAAGCGCTTTAGCCATAGCGATAACGTCAGCCTTGCCAGTTGCGATGATATGCTCTGCCTCTTCGAGTGTGGAAATACCACCGCAAACAGAGATGCATAGATTTGGACAGGCCTGCTTATATGCAGCTGCATATTCAACATTAAGACCTGGCTCAACATAATATCCAGGCATGTTCTTTGAAAATGCACCACCCATCTTCAGTGTTCCAGCAGAAACAACAACCATGTCGATATACTTCTCTGCTAGCTTCAAAAATTCGATGCGCTCATCAAGAGGCATTCCATTTTCAATCCACTCATTTCCAACAAAGCGGATCTCGATCGGGATATCTCCCTTTGTCGCTTCGCGAGCTGCTGCTAAAACCTCTAGTGGGAAGCGAACACGGTTTTCAAATGACCCACCATACTCATCGGTGCGACGGTTCCATGCTGGGGAGAGAAATGATGAGAGGAGGTTACCGTGTGCACAGTGCACCATAACCTGGTCAAATCCTGCCTTCTTACAGCGTATGATGGCCTCGATGTGATGCTGAACGACCATGTCCATCTCATCGCGAGAGATTGCCTTGACCTTAGCTGGATCGTGAATTCCTTCGATAACAGAGGGAGCAAATGCCTTTTGGCCTTCTGGCAAAAGGTCTGAAGCCCATTGTCCTGCATGTGTTAACTCAGCAGAAAAATTGCAATCTTGCCTGTGGATTTCACGAACTACAGATGCAAGTCCCGCAATGTCATCATCATTCGTTGCAGACATGCAACCAAAGAAGTCGCGACCCTCTTCAAAGTCAACAGGAGTGGAGCCGACTGTCACCAATGCACATCCTGTCTTAGCTTGTGCGACCAAAAACTCGAAGAGCTCATAGTTAACTTTTCCATCACGATATCCTGCATGGTTTGAAACGATTGGTGAAAACTGAATCCTGTTCTTTAGATGCATGCTACCTACTTCCATAGGCTGATAAACATGCGGAAAATGATTGAATGCCATAACCTCTCCTCTCATATACAAAATGGCACTTAACTAACAAAATGCTATCCAGTCCATTTTTTGTATCGATTTCACGTTAGATGCTCAAAACAAAGTGTGTCAATTACTAAAACCTATTTTTCAAAGAGAAACCTCATTAGAAAAGTGGCGCATGTTTCACATTCTTTTGAAGGAAGAAGCATGCGCCATAATAATGTAGAAATACGTAGTGCAGCAATTCTTTAATGCGCTACAGAGGTATCTTGAAACTTTAAGCTTTATGTTTTTTAGGATCTATAGGTAACTTAAATTTTTTAAAGTTTTTTACCAAGTCTTCTCGATTGGCTCGAATTTTTCATTTAGAGGTTCATCAGGATGACCTGGTCTAAACCTTCTATAGACGCTAGCAAAGGTTAGATCTTGGAAGAAGATAGGTTTTGTAGGGTCATAACTTCTTTGAAATTAAGTGGGCAATGGATCATGCCTTTTTTGATGTAGATAACGGTTGGTTTTGTGATAACAAATTTCTCGGTGTTGCCTTCCTCGTCGCCAAGCCACATCTCAACTACACCACCGAGTTCGTCCATATGAGCAGCATCTCCGCCGCAGAAAAAGCACATCTGATCAAAGTCGTGATATACAGGCTCTGGCTCCATCAAAAGGGGCTCAGTGATTGGTAGCCATGTTGAGATAAAACCTTGCTCACCATTTAGATTTGGATAATAGCAGCCAGGTGCATGGATACCATCTAGTTCTCCAACTGGGATATTGATGTTATCAAAGAAATGTTTTTGAAGCAGGTGGTCTCTTAAAGTTGTCACTATCTTCCCCTCCTCATGTTTAGCAATGACTATTTTGAACACATTAAAGAAATACTAGCATTGCTTTTTCATCTGTGTAGGGTCAAATGAAAACTTACTTACTTATTCCAAAAAACCACCGCTTTGGCGCTTCCAAAGTTGACTATACTCACCGCCAGCTGCCAAAAGCTCACTGTGAGTACCATCTTCAACGATGCGGCCTTCAGAGAGTACAACGATCCTATCTAGACTTGCCACAGTCGAAAGTCTATGTGCAATGACTAGAGATGTACGATTTTCCATCAGGCGTACTAGAGCATCTTGCACTAATTTTTCACTCTCAGAATCGAGTGCGCTTGTGGCTTCATCTAAGATCAAAATTGGAGTATTTGCCAAAATTGCTCGCGCAATTGCAATTCGCTGACGCTGTCCACCAGAGAGTTTTACTCCGCGCTCTCCAGTTATAGTCTCAAAACCTTTCGGTAGCTTTTCAATAAATTCTAAAGCGTTTGCATCGATTGCAGCCTGCTTTATCTCTTCAAACGAAGCTTTAGGTTTTCCATATGAAATGTTTTCAGAAATTGTGCGGTGGAAAAGCAGCGGTTCTTGTGGAACATAAGCAATTTGATGGCGCAAAGATGTTTGGGCTACTTTAGAAATATCTTGCCCATCTATTAGTATCTGTCCTTCTTGAACATCAGACAGACGAAGCAATAATTTAGTTAACGTTGTCTTTCCAGATCCAGACCTTCCAACTAAACCAATGCGTTGACCAGCTGGGATCTCCAAAGAAAAGTCCTCGAAGACCTTGTCATTTTCATCAGCATCCAAATACCAAAAACCTAGATGGGAAATTGAGATATCTCCTTTGGTTACTTTGAGATCCGGTGCTCCTTCAATATCATCAACCAACCTTGGCTCATCTAAGATTTCAGTCATATCATGAGCGTCGCCTAAACCGCGATTGAGTTGTTGTAAGGTCAAACTGATGCGGTTGAACTGGTTGGTCATCGAATATGTATATGTAAACATCATTACTAAAGTACCGGCACTAATACCAAGCCAAGCATTTCCTCCGGCAATAAAGATCGATACTAATGTCATGATCAATACGATAATTGCACTTGTAATTGCCCCTCTGATGATAGATGCTCGCATTCGTTTTGAATCAGCTGCTACAACGCTTCTGTTGGCCTTGTCAAAAAGATCACGTTCGTAGGCCTCTTTGCCATAAGTTTTTACAGATAAGATATTGGTAATTGAATCGGACAACTCTCCAGATAGCATATTTTGAGCAGCTGCCGCTTTAGAATTGAGCGGTAAAACGCGTTTGAAAAGCATGTATGCAACTACAACGTAGGCTGCCATCAATACCAAAAGTATCGCTACATACATGGGAGCTACACCAATAAGCATAACTACGGTAAATATCGCAGAGCTTACAATCGGAATGACAGCATAGATGAGATTTTCCATCAAGACGGTATATGCGTTCATAAATTTTTGCGTTTGGCTTACCAAAGAGCCTCCAAATCTATTTGAATGAAACGTCATCGATTGATTCGAAAGAGTATCGAAAGCTTGGGTTGCAAGGTCATATGCTGCAGCGATTTCAAGCTTCCAAGTTGCGTAGTCTTGAAGCTTACTACATGTCTGTCCAACTACATTTACGCCGATCAAAAGGCCAATGTAAGGACCAAATACTACAAAGACCTGATCTGCTGCAACATCTACACCAGAAGAGATCTCATCGATGATCAACCCCAGAATAAATGGGTTTGCATACGAAAGAAAAAATACAAATCCTAAAGTTGAAAGCAGAGCTAGTGTAAACATGGGCTTATGGCGCATAGTTACCTTCCAATAATGCCCAATGGTTTTCATACCAACAGATCTGTTTTTGCTTTTTTTGTTCAAGCTGCTCTCCTTATTTGGTGGAAGTACATTTTATCGTGTTTAAGCAAGCTCGATATTGGCAAATTATGTAATTAGCTATGCAATTATTAGAGCAATCATTTTCTTTCAATAATGCGTTAAGCGATAACTCATTTGCAACTCAATTTGTCCGCTTCTAGCTGGTAATTTATATATTTAGTCCGTATATCAAGTGTGCATGTTACCCGTCAACAACTTTAAATTGTTATAAGTATTGACATGTTTGTTTACCCCATCTAACATGAGTTTTGCAAACCACCTAGGAAGGGCGATGTCGAAATGGTCTTGTCTGAAATTAAACAAGATGGCACATACCATATAAGACGTGTCAAAGCTGATCCAAAGATTCATTCGCATCTTGAGGATTTAGGGTTTGTTCCGGGCGCGCCTATTACTGTAGTGTCGCATTCTGGAAAAAATATTATTGTAAACGTTAAAAATACTAGGATTGCACTTAGCTTGGAACTTGCTCAAGCGATTATTGTTTAGCTTAAATTTGGTTTTGGGACAAATTTATATTTTGTTATATTTTGCCCAAAACTTTTTTGATGTTTAGTTATGCTTAATACTTTGGTTTTTGAAAGGGGGATAAGTTGGCCAAAACGCTTAGAGAGACCAAAAAAGGTGAAACGGTAACTGTTGTTAAGCTTAACGGTTCGGGTGCTGTCAAGAGGCGAATTATGGATATGGGGATAACCAAGGGTTCTGCTATCTTCATCCGTAAAGTCGCTCCTTTAGGAGACCCAGTTGAGGTTACTGTGCGCGGTTATGAGCTATCTCTGCGTAAAGAAGATGCTGAAATGGTAGAGGTTGAATGATTATTTTCGAATAATTACTTTTTTGATTTTCGGGCTCCGTGGAGAGTCTATTTTTTGGATCTGCAGTTAGATATAACTAACAATCTAAGAGATATAAGTCTAGATTTGTTGAGTTAAAGAGATTGCAGATGTGATCTCAAAGTAAGGCTAATAATATGCAAGCAAGAAAGGAAACCCTTAGATGTCGAACAACATAGCTCTTGTCGGCAATCCTAATTGCGGCAAGACGACATTGTTCAACAAACTCACCGGCTCAAATCAGCGTATTGGTAACTGGCCGGGAGTAACTGTTGAAAAGAAAGAAGGAAAGCTCAAGGGCGCAAGTGATATTGTTATCACTGACCTTCCAGGTATCTATTCACTTTCCCCTTATACGCTTGAAGAAGTAATTGCTAGAAACTATGTGCTTCAAGAAAAGCCAAGTGCAATTTTGAATATTGTTGACGGAACTCAACTCGAACGTAACCTATACTTGACTACTCAGGTCTTAGAGATGGGCGTTCCAGTTGTTGTCGCCGTTAACATGGTTGATATCGTTAAGAAGAACAAGGACGAAATCAATCTCGATAAACTCTCCGAGGAATTGGGATGTCCAGTAGTTGGGATCTCTGCTCTTAAAAACACTGGAATAGATGAACTTGTTGATCAGCTTAAGGCAGCTGTTGCATCGGGGGCTAAAGCTACCGTTCCTCATAAGTTTGAAGCCGAGGTAGAAGATGTTATCAACGACATCGAATCAAAGCTTCCTGAGGAGATCGACCCAGATTTTAAGCGCTACTTTGCGGTTAAAGTTTTTGAGCGCGATGAAAAGTTAGCCGAGCAACTTCCTGAAGGTGTTGATGCTGGCGCTTTGCAATCTCGCTTTGAAAATGCAATTTCAAAAGTTGAGCAAGATCACGACGATGATTCAGAGTCGATCATTGCAAATGGAAGATATGAATACATCGATTCGATTATTGGCCATTGTTACACGCGCAATCCAAAGAGGACTATGTCAACATCGGATAAGATCGACCGAGTTGTTACAAATAGGTGGGCAGCACTTCCTATCTTCGTAGTGGTCATGTTCTTGGTCTACTATATCTCTGTTACCACCGTTGGAACCGTTGCGACCGATTGGGCCAATGATGGCGTGTTTGGCGATGGATGGTTTATTGCTGGTGGCGGCGATGAGTATGACGAGGTTGCAGGTGAATTTGAGGATGCAACAACTGCAATAGATGCATATACAGCAGCTGCAGAGAGTGCTGGACTAGATGTTGAATCTGCAAACTTTGCTGAAGAGGCCGCAGCGGTTGATCTTGTAGCCTACTATGATGCCTACGATGATGAGACAGGTGAAAATGAGATTGTAGAAGTTGACCTAGCTGCCTATGAAGAGGCGTTGACTGTCAGCGAGCCAGATCCAACTGAGTATGGAGTCTGGGTTCCTGGTATCCCTGTTTTGGTCGAGGAAGCGCTCAATGCAATTGATGCAGCCGATTGGGTCGTTGACCTAATTGTCAATGGTATCATCGCTGGTGTCGGTGCCGTTTTGGGCTTCGTGCCACAGATGCTAATCCTCTTCTTGCTGCTCGCAATTCTCGAGTACTGTGGATATATGTCTCGTATCGCATTTATCCTCGATAGGATTTTCTCCAAATTTGGACTTTCTGGAAAATCGTTTATCCCGATTTTGATCGGTACAGGATGCGGAGTTCCAGGAGTTATGGCATCTCGTACTATTGAAAATCAAAATGACCGTCGTATGACAGTTATGACCACAACCTTTATCCCATGCGGAGCCAAGCTACCTATCATTGCTCTATTTGCTGGTGCAATCTTTGGTGGTGCATGGTGGGTTGCTCCAAGTGCCTACTTCCTTGGAATTGTGGCAATTATTTGCTCCGGTATCCTTCTAAAGAAGACTAGATTTTTCGCTGGTGAAACCACTCCATTTATCATGGAACTTCCAGCTTATCACCTACCAACAGTCGGTTCTGTTTTGCGCAGCATGTGGGAGCGTGGTTGGTCATTTATCAAGAAAGCTGGAACTATCATCTTGCTAGCAACTATCATTGTCTGGTTTATCTCCGGATATGGTTGGGAAGATGGAGTCTTTACAGCAGTCGGTGACCAAAACAATTCCATCTTGGCTATTATCGGTAGTGGCATTGCATGGATCTTTGCTCCACTTGGTTGGGGTGAATGGCAGCCAACCGCAGCTACCATTACAGGACTTATTGCTAAGGAAAACTTCGTATCAACATTTGGAGTTCTCTATGCAGGAGATACCGGTTGGTATGCAAACGTTCAAGCAGCATTTACTCCACTTGTTGCCTATTCAATGCTTGCATTTAACCTACTTTGCGCACCATGCTTTGCTGCAATGGGAACTATTAAACGTGAGATGAACAATAGAAAGTGGTTCTGGGCAGCAATTGGATATGAATGTGGACTCGCTTATGTGGTCTCGCTTTGGATCTTCCAGATTGGCGGACTTATTACTGGAGAAGCTCCATTTGGAATTTGGACAATAATTGCGATAGTTCTTGCAATTGGATTCTTGTACATGCTCTTTAGGCCAAATCCAGCTAAGAAAAAGGCAAAGGGAGTAGCTAATAAGCCAGCTCTAGAGGTTTAAGTTCATCAGGTAATGGAAAGTAAGTGATTTAGATGCCAGTGTCACCAGGAACAATTGTAGTAGTCATAATACTGATAGTTATCGTGGCGTTGATTGTTAGGTATCTTTATAAGAAGCATAAAAGTGGATCGACATGTTCTAGCTGTCCTGAAGGCTGCAATGGGTGTTCATCGCATACACATCACATTCATGACATACATCTTGAGAACAAAAACAATAGCTGATAAAAACCGGTAAATTTTGTCCAATATTCTATTAAGCTAAATGTAAAATCCTCCGTTTCATTAATAAAATGAGCGGAGGATTTTAATTGATAATTGACATGTGAATAGATAGCCATAAGAATTTAAAGTAGCGACAATAATGCGTGCAAATTATACGCATTAATTTGTAAAACAGATCTGTAACAATGAGATCAACAAGGGAGATCTCAAAAGAGAGGGGAGAGATATTAATGGCACTTAACAATTTCCCGCATGTCTATCAGCCTTGGGATGTGGGCAGTATGCACATGAAAAATCGTATTCAATTTTCACCAATTGTTACCAATCATGCAGGTTATGTTTCGGGAGATGTAACTAATGAGCTCTTTGAGTTTTATCGTGCGCAAGCTCTAACTGGTGCAGCTTTGGTAACTGTTGGGTCAACACCTATCGACTTTGATCGTGCACGTGATTTCTTTGCATGTATGTCGGTCACAAAAGATGAGGACATTCATGGACTAACCATGGTTACTCGCGAGATGCATAGACTTAATTGCAATTTCTCTGCTGAGCTAACACATGCAGGACAGTGGGCAGGAGATTTGTTAGAGGATGGCAAAAAGGCCTGGGTTCCCTCTTTGATCGATGGATGGTGTGCCGATCCTGAGAAGTTTGAAGAGATCAATCGCGATCAGATGGATGAGGTTATTGACAACTTGCAGAAGGCGATCATTCGCTGCAAGAAGGCAAACTTTGATATGGTCATGATCCATATGGCTCATGGAAATCTCTTCTCAGCATTTCTTTCTACATACTTTAATCATCGTACCGATGAGTATGGTGGAACTCCTGAGAATCGCTTTAAGTTCCCGCTTGAGGTTTTGCGTGCTGCTCGTGAAGTGACCGATGGGGATATTCCTATCGAGATTCGCTTCCAAGGCAATGAGTATTTGCCAGGTTCTACTGGAGTTAAGGAGCGTATTGAATTTTTGAAGCTGGCCGAGCCTTATATCGATCAGGTTGTGGTTTCGGCTGGTACTCTATTCGATAAAGAAGCATGGGCAGTTAATATGCCTGGCTATTATATTAGTCCGTGTTGCAATGTTGAATACTCTGCAATGTTTAAAGAGGCTTGCCCTGATCTGTCGATCTCGGTTTGTGGTGGTATTTCCACACTTGAGCAGGCTGAGGAGATCATCGCAACTGGTAAGGCAGATGTCGTCGCTATGGCTAAGGCTCTTATGGCCGATGAAAGATATGTTGTTAAGGGTGAGCAGGGTCGTGAAGATGATATTCGCCCATGCTTGCGTTGTCTGTATTGCTTGCGCTGTGCACCTAGTGGTGGACATGTGGAAGGATGCGCTGTTAACCCAACTTGTGGTTGGGAGTACCGTGGAACTCAACTAACACCTATTACATATGCTCGTAAAGTTATGGTCGTTGGTGGAGGACCAGCTGGTATGGAAGCTGCAAACATCTTGATGGAGCGCGGCTTTGAAGTCGTTTTGTACGATAAGCTACCAAGGCTTGGTGGACGTCTTGTTGAGGCCTCTGCTCTTGTCTATAAGGATGGATTCAGACGCTATCTCGATTGGCAGATTCGTCAGACTCTCAATTGTGGCGCTCGTATTGTTTTAGGCCAAGAAGTTACAGCAGATACGATCCGTGCTGAGGATCCAGATGTTGTTATCTTGGCAGTTGGTGCTGAGTTGATCACCCCTCCGATTCCAGGAATTGATGGATCTAACGTTGTGACTGTCGTTGACGTTGATCGTGGGGAAGCCGAGACAGGACAGAGAGTTGTTGTCTGTGGAGGAGGACTCTCTGGCGCTGAGTGTGCTATTAGCCTTGGCATGGAAGGCAAGGAAGTAACGCTTGTAGATATGATTCCTGTTGAAGATTTCTATAAAGACTTCGATGAGATGAATCGCTATGAGATTACAAAGAATCTTGCAAATTACAACGTTAAGTGCATAGGCGAGGCTCAGGTTCAGGAATTTAAGTCTGACGGTGTTGTGATTAAACATAAGGACGGCACTATCGAGACTTTGCCTGCTGATACAGCGGTTACAGCATTTGGAATTAAACCAAATAAGGCATGGATCGAGGAGATGAAGGATATCGTTCCTGAGACCTATGTCGTTGGAGATGCTGACAAGGTTGGCGTTGTTGGAGATGCGATCAATAATGCTTATTGGCTATGCCGTGAGCTTTAAAGACTGAGG
>CAZLCK010000001.1:30098-33842 GCA_964558235.1 uncultured Coriobacteriaceae bacterium | reverse complement strand
AGCGCGAGTTTGAAGCGCAAGTTTGGCATGTAGATCTGGATGATGAGATTTTAGTGCAGCTAAGGCCTCTAAAACGCATCAGTTAACAACCCTTTAGATGGTAAAGCTAAGTAAAATTGCCCTGCAGATCTGTCTGCGGGGCAATTGTTTGTATTTTTCGTGGGTTCAGTTCGCCATTTTTGATAACGATGAACAATCTGGTAGGCCGTAAGCGCTCTTTGCTGCACGAACAGCGCGGACAATAGCTCGCTCCATGCTCAAAGCTGCTAGTTCTCCTATTACATTCACATTTCCAGATATACCGCCGGTGCTAAGCGCATAAATGCTATCTCCATCTGCATCGGTGTGGACCGGACGGATAGCTCTGGCATATCCATTATGAGCCATGGCTGCTACCTTCGTAAGTTGAGTCTTGTTTAACAAGGCATTAGTGACCACAATGCCTAAAGTAGTATTTCCAGTAAATAGATTCTCAGCAATACTAACATCGTGAAACATTTCGCTTAAGGTGCTTACCAGCTCGCTGCCTTCATCACTTCGCAGCCCGGCTATTTGAACTGCTTCGTCGTAGATATCGCCCAATGCGTTGACTGCTACTAAAGCTCCCACCTTTATAGATCCATTCTGGACGGCATAGGTGCCAAATCCCGATTTCATAGCCCGATCCATTCCTCTATATTTGCCTACAGAACATCCCGTTCCTACTCCTATACAGCCTTGTGCGGGAGGATCGTAGCTGGCATTTTCACAGGCTCGATAGGCCATCTCTCCATCTGGGCGTATATCTGCTCTCCCAACGCCCAAATCAAAAAGGCAGGACTGACAGATTAGTGGAACTTTGGTTACTCCCACATCATAGCCAATCCCACGTTCTTCTAAATAGCGCTGGACACCGCCAGCAGCATCCAAACCAAAGGCACTTCCGCCTGAAAGTAATATTCCATTGATGGAGTTAGCGTGAGCTGTTGGAGATAGGATTTGCGATTCTCGAGATGCTGGTCCTCCGCCTCGGATATCCAATCCAGCAGGGCTCATATCATCGCAAAGAAGCACCGTGCAGCCAGTTCCAGCCTCTTCATCTTGAGCATGGCCTACTCTGAAGCCACCCACTTCCATAATCCCGATCTCTTTCATCGCTGATTCTCCTTAGCTTTTGAAGATCTAAACCTATCAATCAATTGAAAAGCCGATTTTTTTTAAAAAAATAAGCCGCTATAAAATTTTATAGCGGCTTAGCAACACTTTGTACTTGGGTTTAGGCTTTTAAGTTTTGGTTAAAGGAGAATATGCTGATAAATCTGAGCATATCACCTAGCCAGACCCCAGTTTAGAATCTACCAAGATTGATTGCTGTTTGGAATCCAAGGTTAGTTGCCTCAGTGATGTTCTTAACAGTAAAGCAATCTCCAATGATGTAATACTCAGGCGCACAATCGTAGAATGCAACTGCCTCTTCACGAAGTGGTCTCATACCCATAGCAACGATTACATTATCTGCCCCGTAAGTAACCTCTCCATCGGGAGTCTCGCAGACAACACCGTTTGGCAAAACTTCTTTAACCTTATTCTGCAAGTTAACTTTAAGACCGGATTTCTTGATCTCAACGCGAACACCAGACATATGTAGGAAGTTTCCACCGTCAGAGATATGGTCAAGCATCTCAACATTGGTAACATCCTTACCAAGCCTTGCAAGATGTAAACCAAGCTCAATTCCAACAAGACCAGCACCCATGATTACGATCTTGTTGCCAAGGATGTCTGCTGAATTGTATGCATCCACAGCGTTCATAACGTTATCGCCATCGATTCCTGCAATTGGTGGAATAAACTGTTTTGCACCTAGAGCAGCGATGATGACATCAACATCCATCTCACGAGCCATATCTGGAGTGAGCTTGGTGTTGAGACGAACATCAATGTTTTGATTTTCAAAACACTTGCGTTGCTGTTGGTTTAGATAGTAGTCGAGGTTTTGCTTAAACCAGACGTTACGCTCGCATCGGATAACGCCTCCGAGCTCATCTTTTGCTTCGCAGAGGATAACCTGATGACCCCTATCAGCTGCGGTTAGGGCAGCTTCCATGCCGGCAACGCCGCCACCCACAATCAAGACCTTCTTTTGGACTTTAACGGCTGGTGGCTCAAAGAAGCCATGGATCTCACGGCCAGATATTGGGTTAAGGGCACAGTATGGCTCACCATGTGTTAGCTCCTGCGAGAAGCAAGATAGACATCTCATGCAGCGCTTTGCATCCTGCTCACGTCCGCTTCTAACCATATTTGGGAAGTCTGGCTCAACAAAGATCTCACGAGCAACCTCAATAACGTCGGCCTTGCCACTTGCGATAATCTCCTCCATAAAGTCTGGGTTGCTATAACCACCGATGGTTGCAACCTTAGAGAACTTCATGTTCTTTTTGACCTCATATGCCATTTCGAGATTGTGTCCCTCGTCAACAAACATGCTTGGGACGGTAATTCCAAAGACCTCATCGACCTCGTGATTACCAGCAGAAACATGAATTAGATCCGCATGACCGTCGATCGCCATTGCATTTTCTAAGCCAACATCAAAGCCAAATCCACCGTCATAGCACTCAGAACCAGATATTCTAACTTCGATCGGGAAGCCCTTACCGCAGGCTGCATGGATTGCATCGCAGATTTCGTTGACAAGCCTCGCGCGATTCTCAACGCTTCCACCATATTCATCTGTACGGGTATTTACCAGTGGAGAGAGGAACTGATGCAAAAGCCAACCATGTCCTGCGTGAATGTGAACCATTCCAAAACCCATTGCCTTTCCCAAAACAGCAGCGGCAACAAATTTATCGATGGTACGCTTGATCAAGGCCTCGTCCATAGCGATAGTTGTGCGTCCTTTTTGCTCCTGAGCTACTGGCCCAATTGCGTCTCCAGTTGGCATTCCACCAAACATTTCGAGTGCGCGATTTGCAAACATACCGGCGTGATTAAGCTCAAGTGTAGCGACTGCGCCATGACGCTTGATAGCATCGGCGATACGGCCAAGATCCGTCTCGACATTCGGGGTGTCCATTTTGATGTGCTTGTCACTACCAGCACCATATTCTCCATCAACGATTGCCTCAAATGTACCAACACTAGCAGCGCCTCCCATGGCTTTACGGCCGTAATACCATGCAGCACCTTCGTTTAGATGATCATCTCCCGGAAGATTTTGGTATCCAGTTGGAGAAGCAAAGATCCTATTGCGAAAAAGTTGATTGCCGAGCACTATAGGCTCAAAAAGATGTGGATACTTTAGTTTTTTCATCCTGCTCTCTCTTTCTTTTGAGATTAATAGTTTTGCGTCTAGTTTGCACTGAAAAATAGTCGATATTTCTGTCAAGCAAATCGCGCAAAAACACGATATAAAAAGTATATTTTGGAAAACTGCCTTTAAGGTATTCAAAATTAGATTTCTCAAAAAATACGAAGATTCTGTAATAGATAGCGCGACTTAGATCTTTGTAAAAAGTAGTGGAATAGGTAGTGCAATTAATGTTTGTGAAGCAAAACTAGAGGTATACAAAAGTTAAAAAGCGTTTTATATTCAAGTAATCCTAATTTTTTAAATTATTCAATTAATTTTCCCAAATAGAATCGAAACATCTTGATTTTGTAGAAGCTAATTGAGCTGATGTTGCGATTGCGGGCTGAGATTTTAATCGAAACTAGGCCAGATCCCTACGGTTTGACCATATGATCCCTACGATCTGA
>CAZLCK010000001.1:16183-29998 GCA_964558235.1 uncultured Coriobacteriaceae bacterium | reverse complement strand
CAAGTTAGCTTTTGCAAATTCAATAGAGTGGAGCTCGAACAGATCTGTTTGAGAATGTGACTAAAAAGCCTCTCGAACTACGTAAGTAGCTTTGAGACTAGCGAAAGGGGCGAATTGGTATGGATATGAAGCGATGGGTTGCAGAACAGATAGCTGCAGAACGCAAAAAACCTCTGCCAGTTTTAACATTTCCTGCAATTCAAGATATGGGAATTACAGTAAATGATCTGATCTATTCAGTTGATTATCAAGCAGAGGCAATGAAGCGTATCCATGACCGCACAGATATGGCTGCTGTGCTTGCATTTATGGATCTTTCTGTTGAGGCTGAATCGTTTGGGAGTAATATCCGTTATTCCGATGATGAAGTTCCAACAGTTATTGGTTCAATCATCGATGAGGATACAGATGTCGATGAAATTCAAGTCCCAGATTGCACACAAGGTCGTACAGGTATTTGTATTGAGGCTGTAAGAAAAGTTGCAAAAGAGATCAACGACAAGCCTGTTTTAGCAGGAAATATCGGACCATTTTCTTTAGCTGGCCGTCTTATGGACGTCAATGAAGTTATGTTTATGTGTTATGACGAGCCAGAGCTTGTACATGCTGTTTTGCAAAAAGTTACAGAATTTTTGATCGCCTATACCAAGGAGCTTAAAGCTGCAGGTGCTGATGGTATTTTAATGGCTGAGCCTCTAGCTGGTCTTTTATCTCCAGAGCTTACAGCAGAATTTTCCAATCCATATGTAAAGCGTATTGTTGATGAGACTCAAACCGATGAATTTGCAGTATTTGTTCACAATTGCGGATCAAGTGTTAAGTACACCATCGATAGTATCGTTGAGACTGGCGCGATGGGATTTCATCTGGGCAATGCTATCGATATGGCAGAAATGATGCCGCATATTCCAGCAGACGTTTTATGTTTTGGAAATGTGGATCCAGCTGGATGTTTTAGAAATGGCACACCTGATGTTGTTTACAATACTACTTTGGATCTACTCAATAAGTGCTCGAAATATCCAAACTTTGTAATATCAAGTGGTTGTGATATCCCTCCAATGTCTCCATGGGATAATATCGACGCCTTTTTCAAAGCAATTGAAGATTTCTATGCTTCTGGACAAACCGCTGTTGCACAGCCTCTAGAGCGTCACGAGGAGACCATGACTCATCGCGAGCGCTTCTATGCTGCAATCAATCACGAGCATGTGGATCGCATCCCGGTCTATCCATTTATCGCCGGAGCAAATAGAGTCTTGGTTGATGCAGATCACCATGAATGGGCAACAAATGCAGATCTATGTGCGCGTGGATATATCGAGATGGCTAAGACATTCCCAGAGCCTGACTTTATCTTAGCTGCAATCGACTTTGTGGTTGAGGCGACCGCCTGGGAACAAAAGATAATCTATGCAGGAAATAATCCTGGTAAGCCAGACTTTGCAAATATGGTTGTTCAATCCGTCGATGATTACGCAACAATTAAGCCTGTAGACGCAGCTGGCGCAAGACGTATGCAAATGCTCGTTGAGGTTTGTCAAAAGCTGGTAGATGAGTTTAAGGGCGAAAGACCAGTAATTGCCTATGTTATGGGTCCGCTTTCGACCCTATCGATGTTGCGTGGACAAAAGCAGTTGGCTCGCGATCTCAATGCTCACCCCGAAGAGGTGAAGGCTGCAGCAAGCGCCATTGCTACAACACTTCATCAATTTGCTGAGCTTTTGATGGCTACAGGCATTGATGGAATCATGTGGGATACATATTATGCAGCTGGCGCATTTACAACTCGCGAGATTTGGAGACAGGTCGAATTTGATTTGGTAGCAGATCTATCTCAAGTCGTTCGCGACAAGGGTGGAATTAATTTCATTCATAGTTGTCAACGTGATGTCTTTTTCGATATTCAAATCGAGGCAGTTAAACCTCAAGCGATATCATTCTTCCATACCCCAGACGATTGCAAAGATTATCGTGAAACAAAGGAGCGCTATGGAGATAAAGTTGCTCTAATGGGTTGTGTAACTCCATGGAACTCAGTATTTGGTACAGACCTTGATTGGGATAAAGAGTGTATTGCCTCGATCGAAGCGATGTCTGAGGGCAGTGGATTTATCCTTGCGCCCGGATGCTTCTACCCAGCAAATGCTTCGTTTGGTCGTGCACAGCGTATGATGGAGCTTGTTAAGTATTACGGAGCTTAATCTATAAATTTTAATGAGTAGTTTTGGCGTGTTGCGGTGTGACGTTCAAAAATAAAGCGTAGTGTAGAGTGCTGAGCACTATTCGTAATAATTGGGGTATAGGCCAAAATGTGTTGATGATTTTCAACATCATCGCAGTTCAAACCCAATAATTTGCGGGTTTGAACTATAAGCCGGACGTTAAGGATATCTATGAAAAGGGTGTTACCAAAATTGGTAACACCCTAAATTGTTGTGCGAGAGGAGGCGTGTCAACTAATGACACGCCTCCTACTCGATTGCCGATTAGCTTGATCGATTCAAAAGTTATCTTCGAGACAAGCTATGTGTCCGGAGATCTTAGTATCTACCGAGATCCTTTGCAGTCATGTAGCCAGCAGTTGTGGCATTCTCGATATTCTTAACAACAAAGCAGTCTCCGATTGGATAGAACTCAGGAGCACATGTAGCAAATGCTGAAGCTTCATCACCTAGTGGACGCATACCCATAGCAACGATGATGGTGTCTGCTTCGTAGGTAACCTCTCCATCAGGAGTCTCGCAAACAACGGCGTTTGGCAAAACTTCTTTAACCTTGTTTTGCAAGTTGATCTTAAGGCCGCGCTTCTTGATTTCAACGCGAACACCAGACATATGCAAGAAGTTGCCACCGTCACTCATATGATCGAGCATCTCAACATTGGTAACATCCTTGCCAAGACGACGTAGGTGCAAACCAAGCTCGATACCAACAAGTCCAGCACCCATGATTACGACCTTCTGGCCAATCTTGTCTGCTGCATTGTAAGCATCTACAGCGTTCATAACATTATCGCCATCGATTCCAGCAATTGGTGGGATGAACTGTCTTGCACCAAGAGCGGCAATGATAACGTCGACATCCATGTTCTCGGCCATCTCTGGGGTTACCTCAGTGTTTAGACGGACATCGATGTTTGGATCCTCAAAGCACTTGCGCTGTTGTTGATTGAGGTAATAGTCGAGAGGCTGCTTGAAGTCTACGTTGCGCTCACAACGGATAACTCCACCAAGCTCCTCACCCTTCTCGCAAAGAATGACCTCATGTCCACGATCTGAGCAGTTAAGAGCAGCTTCCATACCAGCGACACCGCCACCGACGACCAAAACCTTCTTCTTGGTCTTGACCTCAGGCATTGCGTAGAAGGCCTCTTTCTCACGACCGGAGCGTGGGTTGATTGCGCAATATGGCTCGCCATGTGTGAGCTCATTGGAGAAGCAGGCGAGGCATCTGAAGCAGTGCTTAATGTCGTTTTCACGACCAGAACGCATCTTGTTAACGAAGTCAGGATCGCAGATGAATGCACGACCGCACTCAACAACATCTGCTTTGCCAGTAGCAATGATCTCTTCCATGTACTCTGGGAAGCTCAATCCACCGATAGCAGCGACTGGGGCTTCAACATGCTTCTTGATCTCGGCAGCATACTTAACGTTGACGCCCTCTGGTAGGAACATAGATGGATGTGTAACAGTAAAGACCTCATCAACTTCGTGATTACCAGCAGATACATGGATTAAGTTTGCATGACCGTCCATTGCTATAGCATTAGCAATACCAGCATCTAGATCATATCCGCCATCGTAGCACTCAGAAGCGCTCATACGAACCTCTACAGGGAAGCCATTTCCGAGCTTCTTGTGGATTCCGTCGATGATGCAATTAAGCATGCGGCAACGATTTTCTGCGTCTGGTCCGCCCCACTTGTCTGTACGAGTATTCATAACAGGAGATAGGAATTGATGTAGACCCCATCCGTGACCAGCATGGATCAACACCATTCCAAAACCAACAGAAGCGCCCAAAACAGCTGCATCAATGAACTTATTGATTGTGCGCTCAATCATCTCTTCGTCCATTGCTTGGCAGACTCTACCTTCTTGTTCAACTTCTACTGGACCAAATGCAGGGCCAAATACCTGCGCACCTAAAGTTCCAAGAGCTCTGTTTGCAAAGATTCCACAATGCTGAAGCTCCATCGTTGCAACAGCACCATGTTCAGAGATCTTATGTGCAATACGGCCAAGATCTGCTTTGCAGCCAGGCATGTCTATGACAAACTGGCCGCCGCCTCCTCCACCATATTCAGCATCAACGATGCATTCCATGGTGCAAACGCTGGCAGCTCCACCCATGGCACGTCGTCCATAGTAATAAGCTGCCCCTTCATTTGATCTTCCATCCTCATGGTTGTTTAGATATCCCGTTGGGGATGCAAAGATTCTGTTACGGAACAATCTGTTGCCGATGCGTATCGGCGTAAATAAATGGGGGTATTTCACTTTGCTCATTTTCTTCTCCTTCTCTAATTCAAGTGGATAAGTCGCCCCAAACTTACTGCATCTCATAGACTTTGTATGCTCAAAAATTTATACGCCCAAATTTCAACAAATAGATTAAGATCAAGGGGCGTATAAGTCCGAATGTAGAGCATTACTTAGCAAGTATAGGGTATAGAATAGAATTGTAGAAGTCTAATATTAAACTCGATACAAATAAAGTAAACTCAGCTAAAATTTAGTATGTTTTCTTAACTTTCCACCCCTCAGCACAACTGCATGGACCGCTCTCGTAGACTTGATGTCCCAATCGTATTAGGCACACTCAAAAATTTAGCCATCTTATAACTTATTGCAACATAAGTAGCCTTTACACTTACGAGAGTTTCAGTTGGTTTAGGTATCTTTAAACTTATAAGCGATATGCATCTCTTTACAGGCATGCTTCGTTTAGAGCCAACGGGGTCGGCGAACTCCTTAATCTCTCCACGCGAGAGCCGATCGAAGTAATCCTTTGTTTCTTTAGAAATGACTTTGGACAAGGCAATTAGTGCGATCATATTTGGCAATGCCATACATCCGTTGAAGATATCGGCCAGTGTCCAAACAACATCTAATGTCATGTACGGACCAACAAACACAGCCACGATGAAAAGCCAGTGAAAAACCTTTACAAACTTCATGTTGCCGTTGAAGAGATACTCGACACAGCGTTCGGCATAGTAATTCCAACCAATAATGGTAGTAAACCCAAAGAGCGCAAGGCATAACATGATGCAAAAAGTAACTACCTCAGAAGGCAAGAAAGGAATTCCATTTTGGAATGCATATGTAGTAACGGCCGAACCTTCGAGACCCAAGGATGGATCCCACGCCCCACTCATGACGATTGAAATTCCTGTCATTGAGCAGACAATTATGGTATCGATAAATGTGCCTGTCATGCTAACCAGGCCTTGACGGACTGGTTCGTTTGTCTTAGCTGCTGCAGCAGCAATAGGAGCTGAACCCATACCACTTTCGTTAGAGAAAATACCACGCGCAACGCCCATCTGCATTGCGATCATAAAGCTACCGATTGCTCCGCCTGTTACTGCCATTGGATCAAATGCTCCAATGATGATTTGTGAGAGTGCTTCTGGAAGATAGGTGATATTTCCAAAGAGAACCATAAAGCAGATCACGAGGTATAAAACAACCATCGCAGGAACAACGACCTGAGTAACATTTGCGATGCGTTTGAGTCCTCCAATAATGATTAATCCCACAAGGATTGCAACTATCAAGCTGGCGATTACGGTTGTCCATGTGTAATCCATGCCAAACATTGAAAAAGCGATTGATTCGGAGTTAGGATCAAAAAAATTATTTGTAGCACTGTTGATGGAGTTGATCTGAGTAAAGGTTCCGATTCCCAAAAGACCTGCAAGAGCGCCAAAAGCGGCGAAACACTTTGCGAGCCATTTCCAGTTTTTACCCATACCGCGCTCGATGTAATAGAAAGGTCCACCCAAAACGCGGCCGTTTTCAGAGACCGTGCGGTATTTGATTGCAAGAAGTCCTTCAGAAAACTTGGTTGCCATTCCTAGACATGCTGCAACAAACATCCAAAAAAGTGCGCCTGGACCACCAGCGCAAATCGCTGTTGCAACGCCAACGATATTTCCTGTTCCAATCGTTGCTGACAAAGCCGTACATAGGGCTCCAAAACTTGTTACTTCACCCTCACCGTCCTCTTCGTTTTTAATCATATAACGAAGGGCTTTGCCGAGCTTTCTAAACTGCACAACTTTAAGTCTTGCAGTAAGGATGATTCCTCCAGCCATAATTAGAACGATAAGAGGAAATCCCCATAACGCGTTGTCTATCGCAGACAATACGTTGTTAAATTGAGTAAGAAAATCTTGTTGCATATATCAACTCCTAAAAGTATGCAAACGAGTTGTATCATACCAAAGGAAATTTGTATGGATTTTGCGAAGGATATTTTATTGCGATTGATCTTCTGTAAAAGGTGTAAACTCTAGCGCCGCAATTTTTCACCCCTTTTGCGCAACGTTAACTGCAACCTTGCAGACCTAGCAACGCCCCCGGGGAGCGATAAAGTTCGAGAAATTACCTAAGCTCTAGCACCTGCTTGTTTCAGATTGGTTTGAAGGCAATAAAACGATTTCAGAAAGGCTTTTTTAGTGGCGTTTTCGCTTGGATGTGAACATATATATTTGGAATATGCAGCCAAGGTTGTTTTAGATGATGTGACTTTGGGTCTAGATGATGGTGCTCGTATTGGCATTGTTGGGCGAAATGGAGACGGAAAATCTACGCTTTTAGCTATTTTATCTGGGCAGATCGAACCTGAAGAGGGCAGGGTCTTTAGACGCAACGACCTAAGCATCGGTTTTGTTGCTCAAGACGATAATTTGGATGATAGCTTAACTATTAAAAAGGTCTTATTTGGAGATACACCCGAATATCTTTGGGCATCTGATTCGAAGATTCGCGATATTTGCGATCACCTAATTGGTGATGTGAGTATGGATTTTATCATCGGAAATCTTTCTGGTGGACAGCGTAGACGTGTTTATTTAGCTCAAACTCTTGTTAAAAATGATGGCATTTTGATGCTTGATGAGCCTACAAATCATCTGGATATGGCTTCAATTGCGTGGCTTGCAAAACATCTTAATCAACGTTGGCCAAAAAAATCTGGAACGCTTTTGGTCGTCACGCACGATAGATGGTTTTTAGACGAAGTATGTACATCTATGTGGGAAGTTCATGATGGCACAGTTGAATCATTCGATGGTGGATATTCCGCCTATGTTCTACAACGAGTTAAGCGTGAGGAGACATTTGAAGTCGCTCAAGCAAAGCGTAAGAATTTGTTGCGTCGAGAGTTGGCGTGGCTATCTCGCGGAGCACGAGCAAGGTCGAGTAAACCAAAGTTTCATGTTGAAGCTGCTAAAGCGTTGATCGCTGATGAGCCTGCAATTAGAGATCCACTCGAACTAAAACGAGCAGCTGTTGCAAGGCTGGGCAAGCAGGCTGTTGAACTTGTAAACGTAAGCAAAACCAATGGAGATAGATTAGTAATAGATGATCTATCGTGGATTATTGCGCCAGGAGATAGAATCGGCCTTCTAGGTTCAAATGGCACAGGAAAAACTACTCTTTTGCGCTTGATAGATGGCAAGGCCAAGCCAGATAGCGGGCATATCAAAATTGGCAAGACAGTAAAGATGGCGACTTTATCTCAAAGACTTGAGGAATTAGATGAGTTTGGTGATTCGCTTGTAAGAGAGGTCTTAAACAGGTATAAATCTCATTTTGTTATCGATGGCAAGGAGGTTACTTCTACTCAACTTCTTGAGCGCCTTGGTTTTTCTCACGCTCATATACAGATGCCTATATCTAAGCTTTCGGGTGGTCAAAAGCGCAGATTGCAATTGATGCTTACTCTTTTGCAGGGTGCAAATGTGCTTTTGTTAGACGAGCCGGGAAACGATATGGATATAGACATGCTCTCTCAAATTGAGAATGTTTTGGATACTTGGCCAGGTACTTTGATAATCGTTACTCACGATAGACATCTGATGGAACGCACAACAGATAATCAGTATGCTTTGATCGATGGCAAGGTCTATCACATGCCTGGTGGAATTGATCAATATATGGGGATTCAAGCCGATCATGACGATCAAGATGTGAAGTCGGACGTTGTGAGGCCGGATGCTGTAAGGTCGGACGCTGAATCTACAATCTCATCACAAAAGACTTTGACCAATACGCAGCGACAAAATGCAAAGAGAAGATTTTCTGCTATTGAGCGCAAGATGCAGACTATAGAAGAGAAGATAGAGGCCACAACTACCAAACTATCTGAGGCCGACCCAACAAATTATTTAGAGCTCACTGCTATTGAAGAAGAGATCGCACAGCTTAAATCTGAGCAATCAGATCTTGAAGACGAGTGGCTGGAGTTAAGTGAGCTTTTAGGGGAGTAAGTCTTATTAGCACGCACAAAATGTGCCCTTCACTGCCGGGCACACTAGGGACTTATCATCCACTGGATATACGTGCATGCTCGGGTGCGCATATTCGGGCGCGTGCTTGGGTTCACAACTCGGGTGCGCATGCTCGGGTTCACAACTTGGGTGTGTATACTCGGCACACCCTTGGCGCACCAAACAAATAGGGTGCTGACTTGCGCCAACACCCTGTGGTTTAAGCTTACTGTGGTTTCAAGCTTCTAGGCCAAAATAGTCCTAGCCCTTTGCTCTGTAAGCCTGATTAGACTTTAAGCTCAGAGATTAATCTCTCAAGCTCTAAGCTTAGAGTTCTTCGATCTCGTAATCTGGGATAAGTAGCTGGAAGTAAGCTTGTGGATGATCACAAACTGGGCAGATCGCTGGTGGCTCTTCGCCATAAACGATGTTACCGCATTCGAGGCAAATCCAGGCCTTCTTCATCTCACGAACAAAGACAGTGCTAGCCTTGACGCGCTCATTTAAACGCCTATAGCGCTCCTCGTGATGCTTTTCAATCTTAGCGACCATCTCAAATTTGGTAGCAAGCTCAGTAAAGCCTTCCTCGCGAGCTGTCTCAGCAAACTCCTTATACATAGTTGTCCACTCGTAATTCTCACCAGCTGCTGCTGAGTCGAGATTTGAAGCGGTGTCTTTTAGATCTCCACCCTCGAGAGCCTTAAGCCATAGCTTTGCGTGCTCAAACTCATTATCTGCAGTCTCTTGGAAGATGTTTCCGATCTGGACATACCCATCTTTTTTTGCCTTGCTTGCCCATGCAGAATACTTAGTGTAGGCCTGGGCTTCGCCGGCAAAAGCTTCTTGCAAGTTCTTAAAAGTCTGGCTATCTGCAAAGTTCATCTCTCTTCCCCTTTCGCGATAATTCGCTAAATAGTAGACCAATTTAGCTACTTAAATACTAAGGCTATATCTTGAAATTATACTCATTGGGAGGTTGTAAAACTATGGATAAAGATCTTGATACTCACTGAGCGTGTCCAATTAGAATATGCGTCACTTTTCACTCCTCCACGCAACGCCCTCCAGGGTTTGCGGAGTTTAAGAAGTTATCCGATTAGAATATGCAAACAATACGAATAAGTACAAAGGATATAAATACGCCAGCAACGACGAGTAGAACGGTTTTCAAAACTCTATTTCTTTGTAAAAAGGCAGCTCTTCTTATCCCACCAATATTAACTGCAAGCACATAGGGGATTCCAAGAGCTATAAATGAGATCAAAATGCGGCTAAGTACAACTTGCCAAAGATCTAAAGTTCCAAAATTAAATCCCTCTATAAAAGGAGAAGCTATACCTATAATTACAAAAGGCCAGTAAATTATGGACAAAATTAAAGTTATGAGAGTTTGGGCAGATCTTTTATGTGAATGATTGTTTCGATAATCGTAAACATATTTGTTTCTACTTAAGCGTTTAGATCCGTTCGATGAGTGCGCTCCTACATAGGGCGTATTAGATTTCGATCTTATCCATTGGGCTTGTATAGCTTTGTCGTTTCCGTGCTTAAACGAGCTCATTATTTACCCCAATATTTCAACTAGTTCAATCTCAAACGTAAGATCTTTTCCAGCGAGCATATGATTAAAATCTACAGTTACAAATTCGTCGTCGATTTCGGTGATAATCGCTGGTAGAGGATGGTTATCTGGACCAGAAAGCATAACCTGCACACCGATCGGAGCGTTGTCTGCACCGGGGAAGTTGCCTTTGCTTATGCGAATTACCTTCTTTTCATCATGAGCTCCATAAGCCTGCTCAGCTGGGATTTTGACGGTCCTTTTCTCTCCAAGTTCCATCTGCATTACAGCATCATCAAAGCCGGGAATCATCATTCCAGTTCCAGCTTTAAATTCTAGTGGACTTTTCCCAATGCTAGAATCAAAGACGCTTCCATCATCGAGTGTTCCTGTATAGTGCACGCGAACTGTTTGGCCACGCTCTATCATTCTAAATCCTTTCTGATATACTACGTGAAGATGCCTTTTGTTAATACAAGTCCCAAAGTTTTTCTATACAATTACTAGGTTAATAACTAGACATTAGTAAAAAAAGATATACTATCAAAGGCGTTAGTTGCAGACTAGCATATTTGAAAACGAATAAACATGTATATAAAATGAAGTCTCGCATGTTGCTATGTTGTTTGGTCGTGAGGGTTTAAAAAACAACAAGCAAAATATCCCTAACAAACTAAAGATTTATGAAGCAAAATAATCTTGCTTCTCATATTTGATGTGCGCTGTGATTGGGGCTTGTGGTTTTTAGCAGCTTAATAAAGGGCGTTTTTACAGTTCTAATTAAATGTCATATTTGTTTGCTATTTTTGGTGAGCGCATTTTGAACTATCTATATCAAATTATTTAGCTCGAGTAATAGTCAGTATGCTCAAGCTTTGATGTTTCTTAAAAACTATGCTTTGTAAAAATAAGGCATAAATAGGGCAAAATACACAGGCGAATAGGGGGTCTAAAAGTGAAATTTTTTGTCGATACCGCTGATCTTAACGAAATTGCTGAAGCGGCATCTTGGGGAGCGCTTGCTGGGGTTACAACCAATCCGAGCTTGTATGCCAAAATTGGAGGCAAGCTTGCCGATTTTGAGAGTCATATCGCTAAGATCTGCGAACTAGTCGACGGCCCTGTTTCGGCTGAGACCATGGCTCAAACAACTGAGGATATGATCGAAGATGGTCGTAAGCTAGCGAAAATTGCAGATAATGTTGCAGTTAAGATTCCCATTACGCCATCTGGACTTGCTGCTACACGTGTTTTGGCAAACGAGTCGATTCCAGTAAATATGACACTTGTCTTCTCTGTTCCGCAAGCGATTATGGCTGCTCGCGCTGGTGCTCGCTATATCAGCCCATTTATTGGACGTTTTGATGATATTGGTGAAGATGGGCTTTCTCAGGTTGAAGATATCGTTGCAGCCGTTAAGAACTACGATTTTATGGATGTTGGAATCAAAGGCGAAGAGGTTGAGATCATCGCTGCTTCAGTAAGAAGCGTTAACCATGTTACTCAGGCAGCTTTGATGGGAGTCGATATTGCAACTGTTCCATTTAATGTTTTGAAGAAATGTATTGCTCACCCTTTGACTGAGCGCGGTATGGATATCTTTGCTGCAGATTGGGAGAGGGTGCAAAACGCATGATCGAATCTGAGGAGAGTATTATTGTGGTAGAGGAACAAACAGCTGTAGCAGTTGTTGAAGAAAAGGAAAGTGCTCAAGCAATCTCTGAAGAGGGCGAAGGTCGTACTCATAGAAGGACATCTACTTCTAGAAGATCCAGCTCGACCGATTCAAGCTCTACAAAGGCTTCGTCCTCTAAGAAGTCGGATCGCAGTAGACAAAAGAGTGACAAAACTGAGAGCACATCTTCTTCGCAAAGAAAAACACAGAGCTCTTCGAAACAGCAAAACTCTCAGTCCTCTAAGCAGCAAAGTGGGGACTTTAGATCGCGTCGTCCGCGCCGCCATCATCAAAACAGCTCTTACGAGGTGACTCCACAGGTCTCTCATGAAGAATTGGCTGCAATGAAGGTCGCAGATCTTAAGGCAAAGGCTGCCGAGCTTGAAATCGCCATCAAAGCCGGCATAAAAAAAGATGAGCTGGTTGAGCTAATCTTTGAAGCCATGGCTAAGGCTGAGGGATTTGTTTCGTGCGAGGGCGTGTTAGAGCTTTTCTCTGAGGGCTATGGGTTCTTGCGTGCAGATGGCTATCTTCCATCAGAACATGATGTCTATGTTGGAGTCTCGACAATTCGTCGCAATGGTCTTCGCAAGGGCGACTGGATTGTAGGGCAGGTTCGCCCTCCAAGAGATAACGAAAAGTATGCTGCTCTACATAAGATTGAAAGCATCAACGGACTTACTCCCGAAATGGCTCGCCACCGTGTAAGATTTGCCGATCTTACCCCAATCTATCCCGATGAGAGACTCGTTTTGGAGCATGGTGCAGATAGTATTACTGCGCGTACTATTGATTTAGTCGCTCCAATTGGAAAAGGACAAAGAGGGCTAATTGTCTCTCCTCCAAAAGCTGGTAAGACCACAATTTTAAAAGATATTGCAGCTTCGATTTCAGCTAACAATCCAGATGTGCATCTGATGTGCCTTTTGGTTGATGAAAGGCCAGAAGAGGTTACCGATATGCAGCGTTCAATTCGAGGCGAGGTAATATCTTCAACCTTTGATATGCCCTCTGAAAATCACATTACAGTAGCCGAGCTTGTCATTGAGCGTGCAAAAAGACTCGTCGAGGTCGGAATGGATGTTGTGATCTTACTCGACTCTATTACTCGTTTGGCTCGTGCTTACAACTTAGCACAGCCTGCTAGTGGACGCGTTTTGTCCGGTGGTGTTGACTCGACAGCACTCTATCCTCCAAAGAGGTTTTTAGGCGCAGCTCGCAATATCGAAAATGGTGGCTCACTTACCATTCTTGCAAGTGCTCTAATTGATACTGGCTCAAAGATGGATGAGGTCATCTTTGAGGAGTTTAAAGGTACGGGCAACATGGAGCTCAAGCTAGATAGAAACCTAGCAGACAGAAGAATCTTCCCAGCCATCGATCCAATTTCTTCTGGAACAAGAAAAGAAGAGCTTTTGATAGATCCTCAAGCCGCACCTTTAATCTGGGGACTTCGTCGCGTGCTTGCAAATCTGAATAACACCGAAAGAGCTATGGAGATGCTTATCAAGAGCCTCAAACAGACTAAAAACAATGAGGAGTTTTTGATGAGAACTGCCAAGAAAGCATCACATTCTAACAAGAATGAAACCATCGAGTTATAGAGAAGTCGCCGCCTATCGCGCTATATCTTGAAACATTTTTTGATGGTGATATTCTATTGAAGCTCATCAGTCTTGTTCGGAAACCAAGACGCACATTTATTAAAGGAGTGTTTTAGATAATGAAAAAGGATATCCATCCAGATTATGTGGAGTGCACAGTTAGGTGCTCTTGCGGAAATACATTTGTTACCCACTCTACAAAATCTGAATTGCGCATAGATCTATGCAATAAGTGCCATCCATTCTTTACAGGTCAGCAAAAGTTTGTCGATACTGGTGGACGCGTTCAACGCTTCTCGGATAGATTTGGTTCTGCTTCTGCCGCCGTTTTGGAGCGTGAGGAGGCCAAGAAGGCCGCACGTCAAGAGGCTGCTGCCGCTGAAGAAGCAGCAAAGAAGGCTGCTCGTGAGGAGAAAGCCGCTAAGAAAGCTGCTCGTGCTGCTGAGTATGCAAAGAAGGCCGAAGCTCG
>CAZLCK010000001.1:0-16083 GCA_964558235.1 uncultured Coriobacteriaceae bacterium | reverse complement strand
AGGCTTTGTATAAGGTCTAACACCAAAGCAAGTTCTAGAAGCGGTCTATGAAGCTATATAGTTTTGGCTTAAAAATTAATGCATAAAGCAATTAAAGCAATTTAAAATACAGACGGTTGGAGTTGATAAAAATCCGACCGTTTTTGTATATAGATCTCATGCATCGATGCAAGCGTGGAGTTTTTGCGATACGAATGTGGCATTGTCAGCCCTGATCTACGAAAAGACGATACGAGTAGGGGCTCACAATGTTCTACTCATATCGTTTTTGTGCGCACCGAATTAGCAGGATGCAACTGTCTTAGGCCATGTAAACTAGTACAAGAATAATGACGCATTAATAAAGGTTGAATAAATGGATGTAAAACTCCTCTATTACACAGACGATCCTGAGAGAGCAGTGGCCACAGCTGCAAGGATCTGTTACGCATCTGTTGGAGCCGATGAGCTTATGGAAAAGATGAGCGAACAAGAGATCCGGCGCGTTCTTAGGACGATTTTAAAATCGGGACATCATTCGACTCTAGAGCATGCTTCTTACACTTTTGCAATCGATGGGGTTAGCCGCGCTTTGACTCATCAGCTTGTGCGCCACCGTCTAGCTAGCTTTAATCAGCAATCTCAAAGATATGTGCGATTTGATGCTCCGTCTGAGGTCGTAGTACCAGATTCTGTTGCAAATGATCATGAACTTTTGGAAATTTTCAACAATGCAATCGATGCGTCATATCAGGCTTATAGTGCCTTAGCACAGGCGGGAGTTCCGGCCGAAGATGCAAGATATGTTTTGCCAAATGCCTGTGAATCCAAGATTGTTGTAACGATGAATATTCGTGAGCTTTTGCATTTCTTTACGCTACGCTGCTGCAAAAGAGCTCAGTGGGAGATCAGAGATTTAGCCTGCAAGATGCTTGAGCTAGTTAAGTCGACCGCGCCATATATCTTTATGGATGCAGGCGCGCCATGTGTAAGGGGCGCTTGTCCAGAGGGTGATATGACATGCGGAGATCCGTACAAAAAAATTACGAGGGAATAGTAGGCGATGACATCGAAGCAAAGTGACATAGCAAGAGCACAGAACACGGAGGGTGTGCTCTGCAAGACGCACATTGGTGGTCAGGCTTTGATTGAAGGCGTCATGATGCGCGGAAAGTACAATTGGGCTGTTGCAATCAGACAACCAGATGGCACTATCTATACAGAAGAACATGAACTTTCTGATACCGCGCGCAAACATAGATGTTTGTCGTGGCCTATATTTAGGGGCTGTAGGGCTTTGGTCGAATCTCTTATTCTGGGATTCAAGGCTCTTGATATTGCAACTGAAAAAGCTTACAGCGAAGAAGAAAACGAAGATGATGAGTTTTCTTATGAGTTTTCCCCTCATGTACAGGTACAGACTACGATATGCGAGTGTGCTCCTGATCTGCCTTCTTCTCATGTGCAGGCCAATTCTAAAAAAGAGAGCTTTACCGAAGAGGATAGATCTGAAGAATCCGAAGGTGCTATGTCTGGTTTGATGATAGCTTCAACTATCATTGGAATTGTGCTTGCCGTTGTTATTTTTGTTATGGTACCGGCATTTTTAGCTAATCTAACTGTTGGCGAATACGATGCTAATCCGATTTTATGGAACGTCGTTGATGGTGTTATGAGAGTCGCCATTTTTATCGTCTATATCTGGTTAATCTCTCGCATGAAAGATATCAAAAGGATGTTTGCCTATCATGGTGCTGAGCATAAAACAATTCATTGCTATGAACATGGGCTACAACTAACACCAGAAAATGCTGCACAATTTCCAACATTGCATGTGCGTTGCGGTACAGCCTTCTTAATCATGACCCTATTTTTGGCTATCATCGTCTTTTCGCTAGTTCCAGTTAAGGAGATCTCAATTGCATTAGGCATAACAGATGGAATCGGGCAGTTTTTAATCATCGTTCTTTCACGCATTATTTTAATTCCGCTAATTGCTGGCTTAAGCTATGAGTTAACAGTAAAATGGGCGGGAAATCACCCAGAAAACCCACTAGTTAAGATTGTTTTGTGGCCGGGCCTTCAGATGCAAAGACTTACTACATCTGAGCCCGATGAATCGATGTTGGAGTGTGCGATCGCTGCAATGGATCTCGTTTTGGCGCGTGAAGATGAAGTTCAGCCTGTTGTGAACAGCACTCCCTTTAATTCGCCACAAATGCAACGAGTGCAGTAAGGTTAGACCATGACACGCTCAAGAAAAAGGCGATAGATAATAAGATCGCGCTAATACCAAATGACCCCATAAAACTGTCAATTTTTGACGGGCTTATTCCTCTAATCGCAAGAAGATTGATAATCAATGGGATAAAAAAGACCGCAAAAGCATAGTTTGAAAGCGAAATTGAATTAAGCATTGTTGGGTAGGCTAAAAGCCACAAACACATCAAAACTCCAAGTGCGATATGTATGATCTTTGCACGATCTGCTCCAATTGCAATCGGCAGAGTTGAATATTCAAGAGCACTGTCCTGTGACATATTTTTTAGGTCGTCTAGATTTGCAAATATCGCACACATCAGCCCTGTGGCCATCGATGAAAAAGCGCATGCCGCTATCCATTGGCCAATTAACATCCAAAAAATTGCGATCGATCCACCAGTTCCGAGGGCAAATACTATCAAAGTTCCATAGGGTCTAGCACCGTAGTGCCATCTTCCAATGTATCGCAGAATAACGAGTGCCAATATTATTACGACAATTGCTACCCCAAGCCAAGAATTACTAATTCCTGTGCTTTGCGAACTAGACATTAAACCAAAACAAGATAGGCAAAATGCAACTCCCAAAATAAGCGATAGTGCACTAGCTGCTGCCAGATATGCTGCTAGACGCATAATCCATGGGTCACCTGCAGTGCTGGCTAGGGGGTCAAAAGATCGCTTCGTTGCTTTAAAATGTGCGAATTTTTTTTCGTAATAGTCGGCCTTTTGATCTTGTGCTTTAATGCGTACACCAAGTTGATAAGCTAAAGAATTGCAACTTGCAACACAGATTGAAAATAGTAGAAGTAAAATCATCTGCAAAATTGAGATCTGCCCAAAATAGCCGATAGTCCCACATGTTAAAAATGTAAAACACACAGGACATGCCAGGCTATATATGTCGATAGCGCCTTTAAAAGTAGAGGTATTAGAGAATTTTTCTGGCGTCATAACACTCCTAAAAGCAAAAGGCGACTTCTTAAACTTACCGCCCTCCTAGTGTTGCGCGGAGGGGTGAAAGTTTCGTCTAAAAGCAAAAAACGCTTCTCGGCAATAATAGCCGACTCTCCTGCCGTATAGACCCTCTTTAACTATATAAGGGCGTGATATTATCGTTTGGCTAATAATATTTGGAGGGAGATTGCCTAAAAATGCGGGAAAAGCTCGAAAAGATTATCGAAGCCTACAAAGAACTTGAGCAAAAACTTGCCGACCCTGAAGTTGTAACAAATCAAAAGGAATATACAAGGCTAGCAAAAGAGCATGCCTCTCAAACACCGTTGGCTTCTAAAGCGCAAGAGTATATTCATGCCTTGGATGAGCTTGATTTCGCTAAGGAATTACTTAAAACCGAGAGCGATCCCGACATGAAGAACATGGCTCAAGAAGAGATTGTTACAGAAGAGGCTAAGATCGCCGAGCTTGAAGATGAGATTAAAATCATGCTTTTACCAGGAGACCCCAATGATGATAAGGATATTATCGTTGAGATCCGCGCCGGTGCTGGTGGTGATGAGGCCGCAATTTTTGCAGGAGATCTTTTCAAGATGTACAGCCGTTTTGCAGATGACCAAGGTTGGAAGCTTAGCGTTATCAATACTTCGGAATCTGAGGCTGGAGGATATAAGGAGATTTCATTTAAGGTCTCTGGCGATAGAGTCTATTCGATTATGAAATTTGAGAGTGGAGTGCACCGCGTGCAACGCGTCCCTAAGACAGAATCGCAGGGACGCATTCATACTTCCACCGCAACTGTTGCTGTCTTGCCTGAGGTGGACGACGTTGAAGTCGAAATAAATCCAGGTGACATAAGAATCGATGTCTATAGAGCGTCTGGTCCTGGTGGACAGTGTGTTAATACTACTGATTCCGCTGTGCGCATTACACATCTTCCTACTGGCTTGGTGGTGCAATCGCAAGATCAAAAGTCTCAGCTGCAAAATCGTGAAGCAGCGATGCAAGTTTTGCGTGCACGACTGTATGACAAGATGCTGGCTGAACAGCAAGCTGAACTTGGCGAACAGAGGCGTAGTCAGATTGGTTCGGGCGATCGCGCTGAAAAGATTCGTACCTACAACGGTCCTCAAGATCGTGTGACTGATCATCGAATTGGCTATAACGGTACCTATAACGGTATTTTGCTTGGACAAGGTGCAAGTGGTTTAGGAGATTTGATTACTGCACTCGTAGCCGCTGATCGTGCAGCGAGATTAGAAGAAGCAGTCTAATGATAGATGAGCTTGGCATCAATGCCGACTTCACAGTCGCACAAGCTCTAATTGCCACAGCTGACCTCTTATCTAAGACAAGCGATAAGTCCCCGGAGATCTCTGCAAAGTGGCTTGTAGGACATGCAATCTCTAAAGATCCAGGGCAACTTTTGTTAGTTGCTGATTTACCGATAACCCAGGAGGGTTTAAGCCGTTTGCTTGATGGAATCAAAGCACGTCAAGAGGGGCAGCCTCTTCAATATATCTGTAAGCACGCTCCCTTTAGAAAACTCGATTTGATCTCTAGGCCAGGAGTTTTTATTCCACGCCCAGAAACAGAGATATTAGTGGAACTTGCGCTCGATTCAATCAAGGATCTTTATGCTCAAAAAGGCGATGATATTTTGATCGCTGATCTATGTTGTGGAAGCGGATCAATCTGTGTGAGTATCCTTTATGAGTTTGATCATTGTCGAGCAATTGCTACCGATATCTCCAAACAAGCTTGTGATTTGACATTAGAAAACGCTGAATTAGCTGGGGTTTTAGATAGGATAGAGGTGTTGAGGGGCGACTTGCTAGACCCCCTGAATACTAGGGATGTACGTGTGGATGCTATTATCTCTAACCCTCCATATATTCCATCAAAAAAGCTCGAAGAAATGCCTAAAGAGGTTGTGGATTTTGAGCCAATAGCTGCATTAGATGGCGGCGCGGACGGGTTGGATACTTACAGAAGGCTCTTAAAGCAGGCGCGCAAGATTCTTATGCCTGGTGGATTTATGGCCTTTGAATTAGATGAGGATATGTTAAGTCTTGCTGCGAGTTTGATGGGGGATTGTCATTGGGTCGATCAAGATAGCGTTCGTGTAATCAAGGATCTTGCAGGTAGAGACAGGGCTATATTTGCACGCTCGATTGCGTATTGATTTGGAGTTTAGATGACGCACATCAACGTAAAGGTTTTAAGGGTAGATCTCAATAAGCCTGATGACGGTGTAATAAGTGCAGGCGCTGCTGTGTTAAAAGATGCGAAACCCTTAGTTTTTCCAACCGATACTGTCTACGGAATTGGCATGGCCGTGGGCCAAAATCTAGATGCAAATAAGATCTTCGATATAAAAAAACGTGAATATTCGCAGACTCTACCATGGCTTGTTAACTCGATTGAAATGCTCGATTTTTTTGGAGAAGACGTCTGTGAAAGTTGCAAGAATCTAGCAAGAGATTATTGGCCAGGAGCCTTGACAATTGTTGTTAGAGCCTCAAATAACGTACCAGATATCTATAGAGCATCTGATAATACTATTGCTCTAAGAATGCCAGATAGCATTGTTTCGCTAAAGCTTATCGAAGCAGTCGATTCTCCTATTGCAACAACTAGTGCGAATATTCATGGGCGTATGGCCGTTAGCTCTTTTGAGGAACTTGACAAAGAGTTACTAGATCAAGTGGATCTTGCACTTGATGGTGGGAAAATCCCACTCGGCGTGCCATCTACAATAGTGAGTTATGCTGATGGCTCTCCAAAAATACTTAGAGCAGGGGCGATAGATGAAAAAATCATCTCAGATTATTTATAAGCGCTTCCGGTAGCTTTCGAACTTTCCATCTTTGCCGTGGAGGCGTTGCGTGGCTGAAAAGTTTCGCACAAGCGCTTCCATAACTTAAGCTGGAAAAATTTTTACAGATGAGCGCTGCAAACAAACACAAATTGTGCCATATGGCTTAGAATTTAACTTTGTTAAAAACTAGAAGAACTAAAGGGAATAAGAATTAAAGGGAATAGATAGGTTTAAATGAAGATTGCAATTGGCGTAGATCATGCAGGATTCGAACAAAAAGATGCCCTCGTATCCTTTATGAAAAATCTTGGACATGAGATCTTGGATATGGGTTGCAATAGCACAGATAAGGTAGATTATCCCGACTTTGCTGAAGCAGTTGGCAGATCCGTTGCAAGTGGACAGGCAGAGGTGGGAATTTTGATCTGCGGCACCGGAATTGGTATGAGTATCGCGGCTAATAAAATTCCAGGCATAAGGGCTGCAAATGTTGTTAGAGCCGACATGGCATCTCTTGCTAGGCAGCACAACGATTCAAATGTTTTAACACTATCTTCTCGCTTTGTAGATGTTGAAGATAATAAGCGTATTATCGACGCATTTTTAAAAGCCGAATTTGAGGGCGGACGTCATGAAGATAGAGTTAAAAAGATTATGGCGCTTGAAAGTTGATCTTTGCGTTCAGCGTAACAACTGAAGTGATTTTAGAAAGGTAGAAAGATTTCAAAATGGATTATTCAACTCTACAAAAGCAAGATCCCGAAATTGCAAATATTATCGATGCTGAGCTTTCGCGTCAGCGCAATTGTATTGAGCTTATTGCATCAGAAAATCTCACTTCAGTTGCTGTTATGGAGGCAATGGGTAGCGTTTTAACTAATAAGTATGCCGAAGGCTATCCTTCAAAGCGTTATTACGGTGGTTGCCAAGAGGTCGATAAGGTCGAAAATATCGCTCGCGACCGCGCATGCAAGCTTTTTGGTAGCAACTATGCCAACGTTCAACCTCATTGTGGATCTTCTGCAAATATGGCTGCTTATATGTCATTAATGCAACCGGGCGATAAGATCATGGGTATGGATCTTTCAAATGGAGGCCACTTAACACACGGTGCTAAGGTCAGCTTTTCTGGGCAGATCTATGAGTCGGTTTCTTATGGAGTTGATGCAAATACAGAGGTCTTGGACATGGATTATGTTGAGGACATGGCTAAGCGCGAACGTCCACAGGTAATCGTTGCAGGTGCGTCGGCCTATCCTCGTACACTAGATTTTGAAGCCTTTGCACAGATCGCACATAGCGTTGGAGCAAAGCTTGTCGTTGATATAGCCCATATTGCTGGACTTGTTGCTACAGGACTTCATCCTTCACCAGTTCCTCATGCCGATATCACAACCTCAACCTCGCATAAAACCTTGCGTGGTCCACGCGGTGGATTTGTTTTAACAAATGACGAAGAACTTTATAAAAAGATCAACAAGGTTGTTTTCCCAGGAATTCAGGGCGGGCCTCTAATGCATGTTATTGCTGCAAAGGCAGTTGCTTTTGGCGAGGCTATTCAGCCTGAGTTCCATACATATATGGAAAATGTTTTAGAGAATGCACGTCAGCTAGCAAAGGGAATGACAGATGGGGGATTGAGGTTAGTTTCTGGTGGAACAGACAATCACCTTTGCTTAGTAGATCTCACGCCAGCAAATGCAACTGGCAAAGAGGCTGAGGAGCTTTTGGAGCGCGTTGGAATTACATGTAACAAAAACACCATTCCAAATGATAAGCAGCCTGCTAGCATCGCAAGTGGTGTTCGTATTGGCTCTCCCGCTATGACAACTCGTGGATTTAGTGCTGATGAGTCTTATCGTGTCGGTCAGCTAATTGCAAAGGCCGTCTTTGGAAGGGATGATCAAAGCATTCAAGATAGCATAGCTGGTGAAGTTAAGGAGATGCTAGACGCCCATCCAATATATGCTGGGATGTGATTTGGAAGTGCCAAAGGATGTAGAACATCAAGTTGATTCTGACCAGACCGTAGATAGTCGTCCTAGTTGGGACGACTATTTTTGGACGATAACAAACGATGTTGCAGAGCGTTCAACGTGTATGCGTAGGCATGTTGGCGCGATTATCGTTAAAGACAGGCGGATTTTAGCTACAGGATATAATGGTGCACCAACTGGAATTGAGCATTGCTTGACCGCCGGGTGTTTGCGTGAGAAGCTCGGGATTCCTTCTGGGCAGCAACATGAGCTTTGTCGTGGTACACATGCAGAGCAAAACGCTGTTATTCAAGCGGCTAAACATGGCGTTTCGATCGATGGCGCGACGGTTTATTGCACTAATCAACCCTGTGTAGTGTGCGCTAAAATACTTATTAATGCTGGTATTGCTGAGGTTGTATATTCAAATCCTTATCCAGATGAATTGGCTGAAGAGATGTTAGACGAGGCAGGCATAAGAATGCGTCTGCTAAAAAAGAGCATTTGAGCTTAAGGCATTTGAGCTAGCATTCCAACTTATATATAGCGGGCAATGTCATCCGCTCTAAGTTAACGTATTGGATATATGCTCCGAGGCTTTGCTAAGCGATGCCGGAGTGCATGTCATCCGCTCGAAGTTAATGACATTGATATAACGGGGGTATTAACAGTTGCAAACGTCCGACTTTGTAATTGCGATTTTAATCGGAGCGCTGGTTGGTTTTGTTGGTTCAGTGCCTTTGATTTTTCGCAATCAGTTAGCTAAAAAGTTGCGTAAAAAAGGTGGGGATCTTTCCGTCGGTCTTATGCTAGTACTTGTTATATTGTCTCTAGCACTTATGTCTGTAGCCCTATTGGTATATGCTATAGCCAGCCGCGATAATCTCGTTGTATTTTCTATAGGATTAATAGTAACTTTTCTATTGAGTGTAATTTTGTCAGTCTTTCTTTCTAGCCGACCAAAACATCTCTAGCAGCTACGGCTCGTTTGCAAAGACCGATACCTATAAAGCTAATTATTTGTCGATGACTATTTGATAAAGGAGAGCTGGAGTCATATGGATCCGATGGAGGAATTCGGAGATCATATGCAGGAGATGATAGCTAGCAAAACTAGCCAGCTAATCAATCCTGTGATGTCTCAATATACATTGTGGCTCATCATCTCGGTGATAGTATTTTTGATAGTTCTAATCTATGCTGCAAAAAAAGTTCAGCTCATTCCAAAAGGATTTTTTGCTGGTGGAATTGAGCACCTGATGGACTGGCTGAGACGTGATGTTGGGTATAACGTTATCGGAAAAGATGCCGACAGGCATATGCCATTTTTGATGACGCTTTTCTTCTTTATTTTAGTCGCAAATTTAATCGGTCTGATTCCTGGAGTTAGTCTTGCAACAGGTGCTATGGGAACCACTTTAGCGCTTGCGCTTATCTCATTTATTTACTTTAATTATCAGGGATTTAAAGCCCAAGGTGTTGGCAAATACATGCTTTCATTCGCTCCTAAGGGAGTCTTTTTCCCAATAAATGTAATCGTGTGGGCAATCGAGCTCTGTTCATGTTTCTTACGTCTAGTTACACTGGCGATCCGACTTTTTGCAAATATGTATGCAGGGCACTTAGTTTTGGGAGCATTTGCAATTCTTACCTCTGTATTTATCACTCCAGTTATTCAAGATTTCACTCTATCAGCTCTTGGAGGGGCGTTACCGGGTGTTCTCTGGATGCTGTTTTTGATAGTTATGTATTTAATGGAATTCATGGTGGCCTGTCTGCAAGCATATGTGTTCTGTCTGCTCTCTTCTGTTTATATCCAATTGGCAACCTCGCCTGATCATTAGGAGCTGTTAAACAAAGCTGAGTATCTTAGCGCTTTTTGCATGCGAGGGCGCGTATGAATAGTACAAAAGCATGTATGGAATTTGGTAAGACTGCTCAAATATATAAAAGGGTTGGACGCCTTTTTGAATAGGAAAAAGTTTTGAGCAACTAGATACGAGGAGGAATCGTGGGAGTTATCGGATTTGGCCTTGCTGTCATCGGAGCTGGCATTGGCATTGGACTAGCAGCTTATGGCTCTGCTGTAGGAATTGCACGTCAGCCCGAAATGCAAGGTCGTCTATTCACCATCTTTATTATGGGCGCCGCGTTTGTTGAGGCACTAGCCCTTATTGGAATGGTTTTGGCTCTAATTGCCTAGTGTGTCAGGTATTAAATTAGCCTTGGCAAACTGGAGGTAATGCTGTGGCAAGCATAAGAAAAATCGGATTAGCATTTTTGCTCGCTTTATTTGGTTTAGGTTTTGCGCTCGTCGCTCCCGACTCTGCTTTTGCTGCCGAAGAGGAGAGTACCTCTAGCGGTATGGCGCTTCTTATTCCAAATATGACAGAGTTTATCCCGATGATTATTGCATTTATCATCATGTGGATAATCTTTGCCAAGTTGGTCTATCCAGTGATAATGGGAATGATCGACAAGCGTGCACAAACCATTAAGGACAACTTGCAGCAAGCTGAAGATAGCAAGATCGAAAGCGCAAGGATGCTCAGTGAGTGCGAGGAGCTTCTTGAGCAGGCTAAGACTGATGCATCAAAAATTGTCGCCGATGCAAGAGCTTCTGCAGAGGTTGCTAAGACCCGCATCTTGGAGGAGGCTCATGCTGAAGCTGCCTCTATTATCGAGCGTGCAAATGAGGCAGTTGAGGCCAATAAGCGAGCTGCAATTTCTGACATTCAGTCTTCAGTCGCTGATATTTCAGTCTCTGTTGCAGGCAAGCTTATTGGTCAAGATTTAAGTGACGAAGAGCACCGCAAGATCATTGCTCGTTATGTTTCTGAGGCAGGTAGCTTAAATGCCGGCTGAAAGAGACATAGAGGCTAAAAAAGTCTCCATCTATGCAAATAGCATTTTGGAGGTTTGTGGCAAAGACGCTGACTCTTTAATAGCTATGCGCTCATCTATTGAAGGTGCTGTTAAGGCTAGCTATTCAAATGGCGAGCGTATGGCTAATTTTGCTGATCAATCTATAAATGAAAAAAAGCGCTTTGAGCTTGCAAAGGCTGCATTCAGCGCTTTAGGGGATGAGGTCTCCACAATCTTGGCAATTATGGCTACTAGGGGAGACATCTACTTGCTTGGTAGGGTCTTCGAAGAGTTTACGCGTCTTGCTGAGAACAGTCTCGGTGCTGTTATGGTGGATGTAACTACATGCGTTGAACTCGATGATGATCTTCGCAAGTTGATTTCGCAAAAGTTAGCCGCTGACTTTGGTCTCGATGCAATTTTAGTTGAACATATCGACCCACAGATTATAGGGGGGATAATTATGAGTGCGCGTGGCAGAAAGATCGATGCCAGCATCGCAACGATGCTCGAAAGCTCGCGTGTTATTTTATCTTCTTCTCCCGCTGGAGGTGACAGGTAGAGTATGGTAGAGATTTCCGCAAGTGCTATCGACGCAGCTCTGAGGACACAACTCGATGAGTTGTCCAATAGCATCGAGTCGTCAGAGGTTGGTACTGTCATTCAGGTGGGTGATGGTATCGTTAGAATCGATGGCTTAAAAAATGCGATGTCTGGAGAGCTTCTTGAGATAATTGGAGAGAATGGGCAGGTCGTCTATGGCTTAGTTCAAAATCTCGAGGAGCATGAGGTCGGCGCTGTTTTGTTAAGCGATGAGACTCTCGTTAAGGAGAATTGCCAGGCGAAGACCACAGGTCACATCATGGAAGTCCCATGTGGAGAGGCCTTGATCGGACGAGTTGTTAACCCTTTGGGCGAACCATTAGATGGCAAAGGTCCAATCAATACCTCTGCTCGTCGCCCGGTTGAGTTTAAAGCTCCTGGCGTTATCGACCGCCAGCCAGTTAATGAGCCGGTTCAAACCGGTCTAATCGCTGTTGATTCGATGATTCCAATTGGACGCGGGCAACGCGAGCTTATTATTGGTGATCGCCAAACGGGAAAGACTGCAATTGCAGTAGATGCAATCATCAACCAAAAGGGTAAAGACATGATCTGCATCTATGTAGCAATCGGACAGAAGGCTTCCACAGTCGCAGGCGTTGTCGAGATGCTTGAGCGTTATGGCGCAATGGATTACACCATCGTTGTTATGGCAAGCGCTTCTGATAGTGCTCCGCTACAGTACATCGCTCCCATGGCTGGAGCCGCTATGGGCGAGTATTTTATGTATAACGGTGCAGATGGAAAACCTGCAAATGCAGATAATCCTGGACGACATGTTCTTTGTATATATGATGATCTATCCAAGCAGGCCGCTGCTTATAGACAGATGTCTTTGACGCTTCGTCGACCACCAGGACGCGAGGCTTATCCTGGAGATATCTTCTATCTACATAGCCGTCTTTTGGAGCGTGCTGTTAAGTTATCAGATGCAAATGGCGCAGGTTCGCTAACAGCACTTCCTATCATCGAAACTCAAGCAGGAGATGTTTCTGCATATATTCCCACGAATGTAATTTCGATTACTGATGGACAGATCTTTTTACAACAAGATCTTTTCTATCAAGGACAACGTCCAGCTATTAATGTAGGTATCTCAGTTTCGCGCGTTGGTGGTTCGGCGCAGATTAAGGCTATAAAACAGGTTGCAGGTTCGCTTCGTTTGGATCTCGCAGCTTTTCGCGAAATGCAAGCATTTGCACAATTTGGAAGCGATCTTGATAAGTCTACTCAAGCTCAGCTTAATCGAGGCGAGAGAATGACCGAGCTTTTGAAGCAGGGTCGCTATGCTCCAATGCCCGTAGAGGAGCAAGTTATCGCAATCTTTGCTGGTAACGAGGGCTTCATGGACAAAATTGAAGTCGGAGATGTTTTGCGATTTAGATCTGAGCTTTTAGAGTATATGCGCAATGTCCATCCCGAGATCGGAGAAAAAATTGTTGAGCAACAAAAGCTCGACGATGCATTGATGGACGAGATGAGAGCTGTAATTTCGCAATTTACATCTCAATTTTCAACAAGTTCAAGCAATTAGGTGGAATGACGGATGGCTAACCTCCGCGACATACAAAAGCGAATAAGCGCTGTTAGATCTACGCAACAGATCACTCGCACTATGGAGATGATCGCCTCTGCGAAGATTCGCAAGGCCTCTGACAGGCTTGCGGCCTCAACACCTTATTCAAGAGCTATGGATCTTACGTTAGATAAGCTTGTCGGAGAGACTTCATCGATTAAACATCCACTCTTAGATGTTCACTCTGAGGTCTCTAAGGTACTACTAGTTGTGATTGTTTCTGATCGTGGTCTGGCTGGAGCATTTAACTCCTCTGTTTTGCGCCATTGCGACAAGATCATAGCGGCTCTAAGCTCCAAGGGTATCGAGACCAAACTCATTGCTTGCGGGAAAAAGGCTGTCGCCTATTTTTCGTATCGTGGTCATGAGATGCTCGCACAATATTGTGATCTATCTGCCGATCCAACACTTGAGCAGGCTTGCGAAATCTCGTCTCTGTGTTCTGAGCTCTATACAAAAGGCGAGATAGATGAGGCCTATATCATCTATAACCATGCTAGAAATGCTGCTGATCAGGATTTGATCGAGGCAAGGCTTTTGCCGATAGACCCACAGGGCTTATTTGAAGCAGAAGAGTTTAGACCAGATCCCTCAAAGTGGGATGATTACGAGAGGCATTGGAAGAAGCGGGAAAAGACAGAGAGTGATGAGAACAACGAAAGCTCAGATGTTGTAATGGGAGCTTTTGAGTTTGACCCAGACTCTGCGACTGTCCTATCTTCGCTTCTGCCAAGCTTTGTAGATACAGTTGTTTATCATGGGCTGATCGATTCTGCCGCTGCCGAGCAGGGTGCAAGGCGTAAGGCTATGAAGGCAGCAACAGATAATGCTTCTGAGATGGTAGAGACATTGCAAAGAATCTATAACAGAGCGCGTCAAGGCACTATTACTACTGAGATTACCGAGATCGTTGGTGGCGCGGCTGCTGCGGAAGGGTGATCAAAATGCAAGTAAAGGAAACAAAGATGAACGTAGGACAGATTGTCAGAATCGTTGGACCAGTTGTGGATGTGGAATTTTCCGCTGAAGAACTCCCGGCTATTTACAATGCTCTTAGGGTAGATGCTGATACACCATTTGGACACGTTAGTGTGGTTTTGGAGGTTCAAACTCATCTTCCTGGTAATGTTGTCCGCACAGTTGCTATGTCTTCAACAGATGGTCTAGAGCGTGGACTTGAGGTCGTAGATACCGGCGCACCAATTATGATGCCTGTTGGTCCAGAGACTCTAGGTAGAATTTGGAACGTTGTTGGCGAGGTAGTTGATGACGGTGAGATGCCAGATATCAAAGAACGTTATCCAATCCACAGGCCTGCTCCTGAATTCGATGATCTGACTACTCAGACAGAGATTTTTGAGACCGGTATTAAGGCAATCGACCTTTTGGAGCCCTATATCAAGGGTGGAAAGACCGGTTTGTTTGGTGGTGCTGGAGTTGGTAAGACCGTTATCATCATGGAGCTCATCAATAATCTTGCACAAGAACATGGTGGAACATCGGTTTTCTGCGGAGTAGGCGAGCGCACAAGAGAGGGCACAGACCTTTTCTTGGAGATGAGTGAGTCTGGCGTTATTGGTAAGACCTGCCTTGTTTATGGTCAGATGAATGAGCCTCCTGGAGCGCGTCTTCGCGTTGGGCTTTCTGGCTTAACTGTTGCAGAATATTTCCGCGACCAAGGCCAAGATGTTTTGTTGTTCATTGACAACATCTTCCGTTTTACACAAGCTGGTTCAGAAGTTTCAGCACTTTTAGGACGTATGCCCTCTGCTGTGGGTTATCAGCCAACTCTTGCTACTGAGATGGGAAACTTACAAGAAAGAATTACATCCACCAGAAGTGGCTCTATCACATCTGTTCAGGCCATCTATGTTCCTGCAGACGACTTGACAGATCCTGCTCCTGCTACGGCATTTATCCATCTTGATGCAACAACAGTTCTGTCTCGTTCGATCGCTGAGCTTGGAATTTATCCCGCTGTTGATCCTTTGGAGTCAACATCTCGTGCGCTTGATCCATCCATTATTGGTGAAGAACACTATAGAGTTGCTATGGCTGTTCAAGAGACATTGCAACAATATAACGATCTCCAAGATATCATCGCAATTCTTGGTATGGATGAGCTAACTGAGGCGCAGAAGCTCGTTGTTAGTAGAGCTCGTAAGATTCAGCAGTTCTTAGGTCAGCCATTCCATGTTGCTGAGCAGTTTACTGGCAATCCTGGCGTTTATGTAAAGCTTGAGGACACCATTCGCTCATTTGCAGATATTGTTGATGGTAAGTGCGACGACATTCCTGAGCAAGCTTTCCGCTATAAAGGATCTATTGATGATGTTTATGCTGCAGCAGCAGAAATAAAGGGGCAATAATCCTATGTCTGATTTGATGCATTGCTCAGTTGTTACACCAGAATCTTCGTTATTTGAAAGCGAAGCAAAATTTGTTGTTGTTCCAGCTATATCTGGTGAGATGGGAATCTATGCAAAGCATGCCCCAACTGTAACAACGCTTTCATGTGGGACAATTAGGATAACTGTCGAAGATGGTAACGAAAAAATTATCGCAGTTTCTGGTGGATTTGCAGAGACCGATGGCAAAAGTGTTATCGTCTTAGCTGATCGTGCAATAGATGTAGAAGATGTTGTTGTAGAAACAGTTAAAACAGAGTTTGATCAGCTTGAAACTGAGATTGCAGCCATGGCTGCCGATGACCCTAAAGTAGCGTTTAAGAAGTGCGAGTTGGAGTGGCGTAAATTTTTATTAGATCTTAAAGAGAAATACAAGAAGGCTATTTAGTCTTTACTGTTTATTCCTTCAGACTAAGTTATGAGAGTGAGGCCGAGAAAAGTTTTCGGCCTCACTTAGTTTTGTGAGGCTTATAGGTTCTATAAGTCAGTCTTTGTATCCTCTAGCCTGAAGGGCTGTCTTTCATATCAAGCATATCAATCATTATCCTTTAAGCATTATCACTGCTTAAAATCAATCTTTTTTCCCAATCACAAATTTTTTATAGACAAATCACCCCCCCTACACAGTAACCATAAA